>JAQIDA010000239.1 GCA_027858275.1 Candidatus Kapaibacterium sp.
TATTAATCTGCGAGCCGGATACCGCGGGATTAGGATAAATATTGAAATTGTTTTCCGTATTTATTTCTCGAACATTGTCGATAATTGAATAATAATATATCTTTCCCCTGAAATTTGCAATCAGTGGTTCTTTAACATGTTGATAGCTAACAAAATGACGCAACGGAGTATCTTTCATTATTATATCCGCTTTGGACTGCAACCAGTTTTCGCCTCCGTCACTTGTTCTGAATATGCCTCCATATTTACTGACAGCGATACCATTGTTTTTGTCATGGAATGAAACATCATCAAGCGGACCAAAAGTTGGCACTAATTCATCTAATTGCAGCTCCCAATTTTTTCCGCCGTCATGGGTTGCGGCAATTCTTTGTGTATATTGATCCCCTACTCCGGTACGATCTCCGCCAACCGCCCATCCATTTAGGCTGTCTGTAAAGAACAGCTTTTTCATGGCATGGATATGTGTGAAATCATAGGCAGACCAGTTCTCTCCGGTGTCATATGTTATGTGTACAGTAAGTTCATCCGGAGAGTCCCAATAAACCACATAACATAAAAATGTGGTCGGGGACAGAATTGTTGCACGACCTATACTAAAAGGGGCTTTCGAGGGTGATTTCAGGATTTCCCAACTGTTTCCCCCATCTTTTGTATAGATCATCTGTCTGGATGCCGCAGCTACTCCGTTCATCGAATCTAACATTTCTAAAGATTTTATTTCAGTTTCATTAGAATAATTTGACGGATCATATATGGGAGTGTTGACCCTTTTCCAATTTTCACCCTTGTCCTCGGTTAAGATCACTATTCCGGAATCGCATCCTATAACGCACCTGTCCTTGGTTGGATAAGAGATAAGCCTAAGTCTCAAATTTTCGTTTAGACCTCCATAGTCAGGTTTGTAGACAATTTTCCAATTTCTTCCCGCATCTGATGAATGGTATGCGACCCTATAAAACCATTTGTCATTTGCGATTGCGAAACAATTTCCAGAGTCCGCGCAATCAATCCCCATAAAATTCATGCTGCCGTTGTTTGTATCTATCGGATTGAGCTCTACCTGAGCTTCCTCCCAGTCAGCAAGAGCGTTAGTATCTAAGAAAGCGAATAAAGCTATTATTAGTATGATATATTTCATGTTCTCTCCCGATAATTTAAATTGTAGAAGGGCCGAAGCAAATGTTGTTAAGTTAGGAAGGGTCAGCAAATATGAACAATGTAGCATGTGATGTTCAAAATACATATTTCCCCGCCTCTGACAAGGGGGCATGCCCCCTTGCTAAAGGCCGGGAAGCGTGGCTCAACTTAACGGCATTGAGGCCGAAGTCCCCTGCGTGTGTTGTTATGATAAAATTATTTCACGATCGAAAACTTTTTTGTTATTATACTCTTGTTGTGCTTCAACCTAATAAAATAAGAGCCGGAGGGCATTTGTACGGAAGGCTCATAAATAAACTTATGGCTGCCTATGCTCAAACCGGGATATTTTTCGGAATTAATTAATCTGCCAAAAATGTCATAAATTGATATTTCAATATCAGGATAATTGTCAATCGAGACAGTAATGTTAATCTGTGAGCCGGATACCGCAGGATTAGGATAAATATTGAAATTGTTTTCCGTATTTATTTCTCGGACATCGTCTATAACAGAATAATAGAATATTTTCCCATAAAAATTTGCTATCAGTGGTTCTTTAACATGTTGGTAGGCAACAAAATGACGCATCGGATCATCTTTCAATATAATATCTGAGTTGGTCTGCAACCAGTTTTCACCACCGTCACTTGTTCTGAATAGCCCCCCTACTTTACTGACAGCGATCCCATTGTCTTTGTTATGGAATGAAACATCTTCAAGAGGCTGAAAAGGATACAAGAATTCATCTAATTGCAGTTCCCAATTTTTCCCGCCGTCATGCGTAGCGGCAATTTTTTGTGTAGTTTGATCCCCTACTCCGGCAGGATCGCCTCCAACGGCCCAGCCATTTAGGCTGTCAGCAAAAAATAGCTTTTTTATAGCGTGGATATGCGTAAAATCATAAGCAGACCAGTTCTCTCCGATGTCATTTGTTATGTATACTGTAAGTTCATATGGACAGTCCCCAAAAGCCGCGATACATAAAAATGTTGTCGGGGACAAAATTGTTGCCCGGTTAATGCCAATAGGTGTTTCCGACGGCGATTTCAGGATTTCCCAACTGTTGCCACCGTCTTTTGTGTAGATCATCTGTCTGCTGGCCGCGGCAATTCCGTTCATCGAATCTAACATTTCCAAGGATATTAATTCCATCCGTGAAGCATAATTCGACGGGTCGTATATGGGAGTATTGACTCTTTTCCAGTTTTCACCCTTGTCTTCGGTTAAGATTACTACTCCGGAATCGCATCCTATCACGCATCTGTCCTTACTTGGATAAGATACAAGCCTGAGAATCAAATCTAAGTTTTCGCCTCCATAATCAGGTTTGTAGACAATTTCCCAATTTCTTCCCGCGTCTGAGGAATGGTATGCGACCCTATAAAACCATCTGTCATTAGCGATCGCAAAACAATTTTCAGAGTCCGAGCAATCAATTCCCATAAAATGCATGCTATTATTGATTGTATCTACCGGAGTGATCTCTACTTGAGCTTCCTCCCAGTCAGCAAGTGCGCTAGTATCTAAGAAAGCGATTAAAGCTATTATTAGTATGATATATTTCATAATTCCTCAAAAATATTCTAATGACTTATTTGTTTTTATCAATATATATATGATTTACTCGACAGTAAATTTAATACAACAATATAATCACAATTAATTAATATTACAAATATATTTTAATAACATCAATTATTCTGACCTGAATCATTCGATAATATTTGCTTCTTCAATTCAAATTGATAAAACAAACATGTTGTTTCAGGAACAACCCATTAGGATACAATTATTCAAATAAAGCTCCTCGCAACATATCCCCCAAACATCCGTATCTTGCAAAGTGTATTGTTGTTTAACAAAAAAAGAAAATCATGGAAATACTAAGTATTAATAATATAGTTAAGAAATTCGGCGATTATACTGCTGTTGACGGCATCTCTTTTGCTGTTGAATCCGGAAAGATATTTGGCATTCTCGGGCCAAACGGAGCGGGAAAAACTACTTCGATCAGGATGATTACTAACATTTTGAAACCGGACAGCGGTGAAATAAAGCTTTTCGGCGAACCCGTCAACCCTACTCATCAGAATAATATGGGCTATCTTCCCGAAGAACGCGGTTTGTATAAAAAGATAAAGGTCATCGATCAACTTGTCTATTTCGGCAGACTGAAAGGAATGGCAAAAGAAGACGCTCGCCGCAAGGCATTGGAATGGTTGAAAAAACTTGATGCCGGCGATTGGGCGGACAAGAAAATCCAAGAATTATCCAAGGGAATGCAGCAGAAAGTACAATTTATCAGTACTATTCTACATGATCCTGATTTGTTAATTCTCGACGAGCCTTTTTCCGGATTTGATCCTATAAACGCGGAACTTCTAAAAAAAATCATCCTCGACATGAAAGAAGCCGGAAAAACTATCATGCTTTCCACTCATATTATGGAACAAGTTGAGCAGCTTTGCGATGATATTTGTCTGATAGACAAAGGGAAAATGTTGCTTCAAGGCAATATGCGAGATATCAAACGAAATTTTGGCAAAGATACTATTCTTATGGAATTTGACGGAGACGACAGTTTCCTGAATAATTTCACTAATATTAAATATATCAATCGAACAAAGAACAGAGTTGAATTCCGTGTGCCAAAGGGTAAAGATGATGCAAAAAACATTCTTCAGGCTGCAGCGGCTAATGTTGAAATACATACATACAATTT
>JAQIDA010000262.1 GCA_027858275.1 Candidatus Kapaibacterium sp.
ATATAAAGACGAGGATAAATCATATACTGAATTCAAAATTCACGAGAATTTGGCTGACTACAACGAAAGCAAGCTAAAGCATCCTTTGCCCAAAGGTCTGATATACAGGGTTTTCATTGTTTTGAGGTATTTGGCAAAACTTTTGCTCTTTGATAAAATCGGTAAATTCGGGACATCGCCCGGTCGAGTTCTTCTTACTATGATTGTAACATTTATGTTGTTTGCTTCCGCGTATTATCCCTTGCAGGAAATTCCGCACTTTCACAACTCAATGTCCGGCAATTCTTTGCAGACAGGCATTCAGCAACATGGTTGCACTTTGGAAGATGCCGCTTATTTCAGTGCCTATAATATGCTGATCATTGGTTATGAAGATTATCATCCTTCAGGAATTACCGGAATTCTGTCTGTATTCGAATCTTTTATAGGTTTGTTTTTAATGTCATATTTCACAGTTGCGTTTGTAAGAAAAGTTTTAAGATAAATTCGGAAAGATGCCTCATGAATGCACTTATTAGCGAGCAAATGGTTCCGATCATAGGAATCGACGAAGAGAAATGTGTTAATTGCCACACTTGTATTTCCAAATGCCCGGTAAAGTATTGCAATGACGGAAGCGGCGATCATGTTGTTATTTATTCTGAACTCTGCATAGGTTGCGGAAATTGTTTGAAAGCTTGCACGCACGACGCAAGATACTATATCGACGATATGGATCAATTTATCACTGATGCGGCAAACGGTGAAAAAATGGTTGCGATCGTAGCTCCTGCCGTAGCTGCCAATTTCCCGGATCAATATCTTAACTTAAACGGATGGTTAAAAGATATGGGAATTGATGCCTTTTTCGATGTTAGTTTCGGCGCTGAGCTAACTGTTCGCACTTACCTTGAACATATTAAGAAAAACGGGCCGAAGTCTGTTATCGCCCAGCCGTGCCCGGCTATTGTATCATATATCGAACTATACCGCCCGGAATTACTCGAATATCTTGCCCCGGCTGACAGCCCAATGTTGCACGCTATGAAGATGGTCCGAGAGTATTATCCGGAATTCAAAGATCACAAATTAGTCGTAGTCTCACCATGTCTGGCAAAAAAACGTGAATTTGTTATTACCGGGTACGGCGATTACAACATTGGTTATAAATCAATCGACAATTATATTAAATCTAATAATATTAATCTCGCCGATTACCCTGAAGTTGATTTCGACAATCAATCGGCTGAGCGAGCTGTTTTGTTCTCAACTCCCGGCGGGCTGCTTCGTACAGCCGAACGCTGGAACAAGGATATCAAAACCCTGACCCGTAAAATTGAGGGTACTGAGACTATTTATGAATATCTCGACAAACTCTACGATGCTATACAAAACACAAATGGACCTTTCCTTGTGGATTGTCTAAACTGCGAACGAGGCTGTAACGGAGGGACTCTGACAATTACTGAAGACAAATCCATTGATGAAATCGAACATCTGATCGAAATGCGGAACAACAAAATGCAAGCTCAATATTTGACTAAAGCAGCCGGTGACGTCAAAAGAAGCGTCCATACAGTGGAAGAAATAGTCGATAAGTTCTGGAAAGAGGGTCTATACGATCGCTCTTATACCGATCGGCAAAGCATAGTGGATTTTAAGATGCCTGACGACAAGCTCTTGAAAGGTATATTCAAGACCATGCACAAATATAGTGACGAAGACATTTATAATTGTTCTTCCTGCGGTTATAACTCATGTGAAAAAATGGCTCAGGCTATTTTCAACAAACTCAACAAACCTGAGAATTGCCACTTCTATCTTGCGAAAGAAAGCGAAAACGCCCATATTGAACTCCTTGAACTGAATGCTAATCTTGAGCAAAAGGTTGAAGAACGCACCGTGGAACTCAATGAGATAAATCAACAAATAATGGATAGCATTAGGTATTCTGAACGGATCCAGCAAGCAATTTTGACATCAGACCAGACTATGAAAAAGGCTTTTCCTCGCTCATTTATATATTTCCGTCCAAAAGATATACTGTCGGGTGATTTCTTTTGGTTACACAATGATGGGGAAACCGTACTTGTTGCCGCTGTTGACTGTACCGGTCACGGCATCCCCGGATCGATGCTTTCAATGATAGGATTCATGATATTAAACGAAATCGTGACTCTCGGTAACACTCGCGATCCCGCGACTATTCTGAAAGATCTTAATAATATGATAAATGTAGCCCTAAAGAAAAGCAAATCAGATGAGTATTCTACTGACGGTATGGATGTCTGTTTATGCTCTGTCAATAATGAAACTCGAGAGATAGTTTACGCCGGAGCGAGAAGACCTCTTTATTACATCACTAAGGGAGAGTTGAAGGAAATCAAAGGAGATCGAATATCAATCGGGGAATATTTGGACTCAAGCGATCATAACTTCACGAATCACAAACTTACGCTTAATAAAGATGACATGCTGTATCTGTCAACTGACGGAGTTTTCGATCAATTCAGCGGTGCAGGCAAAAGATTCGGCACTGCACGAATGAAAGAAGAATTCGAGAACATCTATGATTTTACTTGTGAAGAACAACTCGGTCACATTCAAGGGCTGATCACGAGCCATCAGGGCAGCGAAGAGCAGATAGATGATATTACAGTTATTGGGATCAAGCTCTGATCGAACAAAAATCATTTTTTTCTAAAAGGCTGCTTCCGTTAGAGAGCAGCCTTTTTTTATTGTAGTCATCAACCCGAATAATTCATATATTTCAAGTAAGCAACAACTTATTAGTTGATCAACTACTTTGATTGAACACCAAAAAAGTAAATTATGGATGAAATAAAAAGAAAAGAATTTGAGGGGACTATTTTCACTATTGAGTGGGAATAGTTCCATTTGTACCCCTCTTGAAACAGGGACTGTGGATCAGCTTCGCTCAGCCCAACAGTAATTCATAGAAAGCTCTTTCCGTCATTTCTCAAATATTTTGAGAGAGAGCAACAAAAGCACAAAAAAATATTGATTTTGTGACAGATACATATTAAAAAATTATACTCGCAAATTCAGATATAATTTGTAGCTTATCCCGTGATAAAAGAATCTGCGTTT
>JAQIDA010000306.1 GCA_027858275.1 Candidatus Kapaibacterium sp.
ACAGCGGTGGGCGCTGTTAATGAGCACTTCCCGGAGGACAGAACTTACGATCTCGCTCGACTTGCCGCCGAAAAGAAACTGCGAGCGGTCAGCTATAAACCAATTGAGAAACAGAAGAACGCCTTGACTTCATACCTTCAAAGACAGGGTTTTTCATGGGATATCATCAAACAGATTATTGCTGATAATTTTGACAAATGACACATATTCACTGCATCTGAATTTAATATTAATTCAATTTCAAATCATATTTATATGATTATGTCTCAACAGGTTTGCAAAAACTGTTTCTAACCCGTATATTGCCATAAAAAAACAGGTGAACTGTGCGAAAAATATCTATCAAGGGAAAAAAAGGAAACTCAAACATCTTTGTCGGCGAAAAAATCGGCAATATGGATAAGTATATTGATGTTTCAAACACGATAATTGTCTCTGATAAAAACGTGATTCGCTATTATAAAAAGCGATTCCCGGACTGTCCCGTTATCGAGATAGAAGACGGGGAAAGCATTAAAACAGTCGCTACAGTCGAACATATATGGAAAAAGCTGCTTGAACTCGGTGCTGACCGATCTACGTTTTTGCTTGGTATCGGAGGCGGTATTGTCTGTGACATCACGGGTTTTGCGGCAAGCACATATATGCGAGGCATTTCATTCGGTTTTGTTTCGACGACTTTGCTGTCACAAACTGATGCCAGTACAGGCGGCAAAAACGGGATAAATCTTAACGGTTACAAGAATATGATCGGCGCTTTCGACCAACCGGAATTTGTAATCTGTGATACGACTATGCTTAAGACACTGCCCAAAGCGGAATTGTATAACGGTTTTGCTGAGGTAATAAAGCACGCCGCAATCGCATCAAAATCACAATTCATTTTCCTCGAAAAACATCGCAATGATATTCTCGACAAAAATCCGGAAGCTCTTGAAGATATGATTTTCAATTCCGTATCAATAAAAGCGAAAATTGTTCAAGCTGACGAATTCGAAACCGGTGAACGAAAAAAATTAAACTTTGGACATACTATTGCTCACGGTTTGCAGAAAATAAGCAATATTCCACACGGCGAAGCTGTGGCCATCGGAATGGTTTTTGCGGCTGATATGTCTCGTAAAAGAGGCCTACTCTATGAAAGCGAGTTCCGCAGATTAAATAGACTTGTCTATAATTACAATCTGCCGACATCAATCAAATGTAACAAAGAAAAATTGATCGATGCAGTCGCCAAAGATAAAAAGCAGCATTCAGGAACTATTGACTTTGTTATGCTGAATTCTCTCGGGAAATCGTCGATCGTTCCTCTGGATAACGCTGCTTTCGCGAAGTGTATCAATGATTTTGATTTCTCTAATTTGTTTGGCGGCAGGTTGTAAAGAGAAGAACCACCCCCTAACCCCCTCCTTATCAAGCGGTGGGATAAGAAAAGAAAAACAACTTTGAAAATAAAACAATCTATCCTAATACTAATTCAGGATTAACATGAATATATCTATACAAAAATTGTTTGTTACGCTGATTATTTTTTGCCTCGGAAGCGCAATTCTGTCAGCTGATTCAGACGCTCCAAACGCTGAATCGCAAACTGTCAACTACTATGATTTGAAACATGAGTTCGACCAATGGGCTAAAGACAAGGATTTGAGTAATACACGGGGTTGGAAATTCCATCAGCGGATGCTTTGGGAAATGTCCCGACATGCTGATCCTCTCGGCAATATGCCTACCCCGGAAGAAACGGCTGAAGTTTATAAACAGATAACGGCGATGACAGAAAATAAAGGCAATCTGCTTTTGGGCGAAAGCGGCTGGACTCCGCTCGGACCTCATTATGTGCCTGAATCTTACGATCCAATTTCCGGTATCGGTGTCGGGCGTGTTAATTGCGTAGCCTTCCACCCTACTGATGTAAACACTCTCTGGGTCGGAACTCCCAATGCGGGAGTATGGAAAACAGAGGATAACGGCGAATCATGGATTCCGCTCAGTGATAAATTAATTTCAACAGCTATAAGCGATATTAAAATTGATCCTGTTGACCCGGATATTGTATATATCGTCACCGGCGATTACGACTTTTTCTCGTTAAACTCATACAGGAATCAAGGGATTTATATAACTATTGACGGCGGACTGACTTGGGCACCTGCTGCAGGCGCTGAGCAATACGAAACTTTCGGCAGAGGCTCATATCGTGAGATGCTGATTAACAGAGATGACAATAAAAAGCTTCTGGCAATTGGTTCGGGCAGAATTATGAAATCCGACGATGCGGGAGAAACTTGGTATCGCACAAAAGATACACTTTATCTGAGTGATGTCGTTGTTGATCCTGTCAATCCTAATTTGCTTTACGGTGCTAACAGAAATATAAACGCCAATCTCGGCTTGTCTCAGATATTGAAATCAACCGATTTCGGTGATTCATGGGAAGTGTTAGAAACCGGCATGAGCCCTGAAGGGGATATTACTCGAATGGCTTTGACAGTGGCTCCGGCTGATCCGAATTATATCTATGTGATAGCAGTCAGCAAAGCTAACAGAGGCGGTTTGAATTCGATTTATATGTCTTCTGACGCAGGTGACTCTTGGAGCAAACAAACTGACCCGGTCGAAAAACATAATATAATGGGTTGGTACGACGGCGACGAAACTGACCGCAAAGGTCAGGGATGGTATGATTTGGTAATATTAACCGATCCCGAAGACGCAAGCAAAGTATATGCCGGCGGTGTCAGTTTATGGGGTTCAGATAATTACGGAGTTGATTGGGATTTAGCCACTTATTGGATGTATACATTTGGTCCGAGCATTCATGCGGATCAGCATTTTGCGGGAATCAATCCGCTCAACAACAGAATGTATTTTTGCAATGACGGCGGTATCTACAGCACCGATAAAATTACTCTTGGATCGAAAGATTGGATCACTGAATGGATAGATAAACCAAATGAAAATGTTTTCCCGGGAATGCCGGACAGTTGCAGATTTGAAACAAAGTGGCATAACCACAGTAACGGTCTCGCAATAACTGAATTTTATAAATTGGGTATATCGAGAAATAATGCAGGATATGTCAACGGCGGTTCACAGGACAATTCAAGCATGTATTATGACGGAGAAAAATGGATTAATTTCATAGTCAACTATGACGGTATGCAGTCAATGATCGACAATGACGACCCTCAAACTATCTACGGTTGCTATCAATTCGGAGGTCTTTGCAAGTCGACAGTCGGCGGTATCAATGTTGACATGCATCTAACAAGCACAATCACAGGTGAGGCTTCGGATACTGCGAGTTGGGTTACACCATTTTATATGGATGTAACAGATCCGGATATTCTCTATGGTGGTTACAAGAATCTTTGGAAATCTGATGACGGAGGCAAAAATTGGAGGGTTTTCTTTAATACTGATTCTGTTGCAGTTCTTACCGGTAATCGCCGGAACATAATAGCAATCCGTTCAACATTTCAAACTGATAGTCTTACAAATAACTTGCCAAACATAGTTGCTTTTACAAGACCGACAAAAAAGTATTATAAGGATACCATGTTTGCGGCTGAATTGTGGGCTACTTATGACGACGGCGCGTCTTGGAAAGATATATCCGGCAATCTGCCGCTTGATACGATCTCGGTTTACTCATTTGATTTTGATGAAAACAATTCAGATCATATATACGCGGCGATGCAACGCTTCGACGCTACAAGGAAGGTCTATGAGACTTATGACGGCGGTGATAATTGGGCGAACATTACAAAGGGAATGCCCAACGCGACTATCAATGTTATCAGACACGACAGGACATCGAATTACAATCTTGTTTATGTAGCCACAACAAGCGGTGTGTTCTACACTAATGACACAATGGATGTCTGGGTTGCCTACAGCGAAAATCTCGCAAGAAATAATGCTACGGACTTCGATATTCAATACAATTCTCGCAAACTCTACCTCTCTTCTTACGGCAGAGGTATGTGGATTGCTGATATGATAGAAGCCAATGTTTCTGTCAACGAATACGCTAAAGCAATTCACGCAACAACGATCACAATATCACCTAATCCTGCAAACAATAATTTTACGGCAAAAATAGATTTGTCTGATCCCGCGATAATCGGCAAAACCGCGACAGCTGATATAGTCGATATCCACGGACAAGTTGTTTATTCAGAGAACATCAATTTGAGTTCAGGATCATTCTCTCGAGAATTCAAGACCAGTCTGATAAACGGCGCGTATTATTTCCGTCTGTCTGTCGGCAATTCGTCTAAAACGGTGAAGTTGATGATAATGGATTGATGTCGACGTTTTATAACCTTCGGAATGTTCGGCTGCACC
>JAQIDA010000332.1 GCA_027858275.1 Candidatus Kapaibacterium sp.
AGGCACTTGGAACAATTTGTTCCCAGAACTTTGATTACAGTAGTCATTAATTCGTATCCCTTCAATTTTTGTATATTGCGAATTCACGATATGGTTATTGTTATTTCTTTTTCGTAGAGACGCCCAAATTGGGCGTCTAAATTAACAGCGATTTTTGCGACTTTTTTGGGTTGCGTTCCAAGACGCCCAATTTGGGCGTCTCTACGAATTACTTGTACCCCCGCCTGCACAGGAGGGGGGATAGGGGGTGGTTCTTTCCTTAATCTTACTCAAAAAAATCATCCATCAAGGTCTTAGCTATTTGCCAATTGTCCTTATTTATGCAGTATCTGATTTTCGGAGGATTAATCTCACCTTGAATCAAGCCGACATCCTTTAACTCTTTCAAGTGCTGCGAAACTGTTGATTGCGCGATAGGCAAATCTTGGACAATATCACCGCAAAAGCAGCAAGATTCACCGCCGAGCATTCTGAGTATCATCAATCTGGCAGGATGCCCCATAGCCTTAGCAAATCGAGCCAGCTGCACATTTTCTTCGCTGTATTTATCACTGTCAGTATTACTCATTTTTGCCGATCTTTCGAAGTTCGATAATAGTTGCGTTAATCGCATATCGTAAATATACGATAAAGAATTGAACTGAGCAAGAAATTATCAATTTGTTGCATATAAAAAATATTTGAAACTCTTTTTCAACTTTAGCGTAGATGATATTGAGGGGCAGATTTTTCCTGTTAGGGCTGAGCAAAAATTAAGAAAACCACTCAAAGGACTCAAAAACAAAGGGCTTATTGTTTTTTCGAGTAGAGACAACAATGTTGATGATTCTCGGAATTAAACCGAAAATTCTGTTTAAGAAAAAATAGAAATTATCAATTATACCCGGAGAACAGTCATGAAAAAACTGACAGCCTTAATCGCAATTCTGCTCGCCTTTGGCGCATTCCAAGCTCAAGCTTCAAAAACATTGTATCCCTTTGTTAATCAGGACAAAGTAGGATTTATTGATTCATCAGGGAAAATCGTCATTCCCGCGACCTACGAAATTGATGTAAGCACAGAAATAGCTTTGAAGGATAATGATAACATTCCCTCCTTCGACAATTTGGATGATTTGAGATTCCAAGAAGGACGAGTAATGATCCCTATTGTTAAGAAATCCAAATTTTTTGGAATTTTCAATATTGCACAAGACGTGTACAACATAGTCGTAGCTGATGACGGAACTACGGTCTCTAATTTAGGAATGGAAGAAGTCGGAGAATTTAAAAACGGGCTTGCCCCCGCAAAGATGCCTCGTTTGACATACAATTATGAAACCGATTGCAATTACGGTTTTGTTGATGTTGATATGAAAATGGTTATTGAACCCGAATATACCTATGCCGCTGAGTTTTCTGACGGAATGGCATTAGTTATGCGCGACGATCTATACGGCTATATCAACAACAAAGGCGAAACATTAATAGAGCATAAATACAGAGACGCTAATAATTTTTCCGACGGCTTAGCCGCTGTTCTTATCGGCAACAAGTTGGGTTATATAAACAAAGCCGGCGATCAAGTTATTGATGCTAAATTCGATGTTGCCGGCCGGTTCAAACACGGCACGGCTAAAGTTTATATAAACGGCGGATACAGATTTATTGATAAAAAAGGTGACTATATAAATTCGGAAGTTTATGACAGTGCCTCCGATTTTTGCTGTGGCCTTGCTTCAGTTATGAAAAACAGTAAATACGGATATATTGATCCAAGCGGAAAAACTGTTATACCTATGCAATATGCGGATGCAGGCAGCTTTGGTTGTGGGCTGGCAAAAGTAAAACAAGACGGAAAATGGGGCTACATAAACAGAGGCGGCAAATTCGTCATCAGTCCTCAATATGATTTCTGCCGTGATTTCAATAGTAATATGGCAATTGTCTGGGATCAAGGCGAAGTGAAATATATCAACAACAGCGGTAAGGATGTGTTTACATTTCATTCTTATGAAATTGAAGAGATATAAAAACCGTCCCGATATAACGTAGAGACGCCCAATTTGGGCGTCTCTGTTATCTCATGATTTTGTGTAGAGACACCCAATTTGGGCGTCTAATCGGAATAATAGAAAATAATCTCTATAACATCCCAACTTCTTTGCCGACTTTGCCAAACACATCAATGATCTTATTCAAATGATCTTCAGTCAAAGATGCCATCATGCTGACTCGCATCATACTCATATTCGGCGGTACAGCAGGCGGAATAAAGGCATTGACAAAAACTCCGTAATCGAAAAGCTTGCGCCAAACTAAGAAAGCTTTTTCTAAATCTCCGATTATGACAGGTACAATCGCCGTTTCATTTTGAATAATATTGAAACCGAGCGCCATTAATCCCTTGCGCAAATATTTTGTATTGGCGAGAAGTTTGCCGACTCGTTCCGGCTCATCTTTCAGAATTTGCAAGGCTGCCAGTGTGGCGGCACATGACGACGGTGTTGGGCTGGCACTGAAAATCAAAGCAGATGAATGATGTTTCAGATAATTAATGACCCTTTCCGGGCCGGCTACGTATCCGCCGAGGGATGATAATGTTTTGGAGAAAGTTCCCATAACCATATCAGTTTCTTCCGTCAAACCGAAATGAGAAGCAGTTCCTCTTCCGCCTTCTCCGATTACGCCGAGAGAATGAGCGTCGTCGATCATAACGCGAACACCGAATTTTTTTGCGATTTTAAGCAACTCAGGCAGATTGACAATCTCGCCTGTGACTGAAAAAACACCGTCCGACACAATGAATTTTCCGGCTTTTTCCGGCAAGCCCGCAAGAACTCTTTCGAGGTCCTCCATATCATTGTGCTTATATCTTACAAAATTAGTTAAAGCTCCTTTGGCAATCATCGCGCCGTTCATAATGCAGGCATGATTTTCTTTGTCGGAAACTATATAATCGCCCCGTTGGGCTATAGTCGGGATTATACCGAGAGCCGTTTGATAGCCGGTAGAATATAACAGAACCGATTCAAAACCGAGGAATTCCGCCAATCGAGCTTCCAATTCGACGTGCAAATCGAGAGTTCCCGTCAAATACCTCGAACCGGAGCAGCCGGTTCCGTATTTATTGACGGCAGCAATAGCGGCTTCGCGGACTTTAGGATGAGCGGTCAAACCAAGATAATTGTTTGACCCCGCCATAATTCTTTCTTTGCCTTCAATAGTAACAACAGGACCTTCATTTTCCTGAATTTCTCTGAAATAAGGATAAAGTCCTTTTTTCTTGATTTTATCAGCAAGATTCCAGTTGAAACACTTTTTGAATATATCCATTGTTTATTCCCTTGGCTTGACTAATTAATTATATGTTTTAAAAATTTGGTCAGTACACGATCTTGTCTCTTTTAAAGATAATCAAATCTTTAGACATAATTCTAATAAATTTGCTGAATTTGTGTAATGATGATATCAAATCATGTTAAATTCTCATGGAAGTTTGTCAATCTGTTTGCGGCATTTCATAAAAATGCTTTTTCATATTTACTGCTTCATCTATAAAATCTATATTTTCAGCCTCCAATAATTCTCTCATCATTGTCGGAGTTCCGAAGTATGCCGCACCGCTAAGATTGCCGAGTCGATTTACTACTCTGTGGCAAGGGATGTCGCTTCGTCCAGCGCAAGAATTCAAGGCCCAGCCAACAGTTCGTGCTGCTGAAGCAGAGCCTACAGCTTTGGCAATACTTCCGTAAGTGGTCACCCGGCCAAAGGGAATCAGCTGAACCGCGTCAATTACCCGCTTAAAAAAATCAGATCCGGATTCTTCGGATATTTTCTTTTTCGTCATAGCGAATAACTCTGTAAATAGTGCAACAATTAGGCATTAAAGCCGTTCCTCCGAGCATATATAAAATAATAATCAGAATACCTTATTAAGCTCAAAGATAAAAATACAAAAGATTTGTCAGACTTTATCAAATCGCGTTGCAAGAAAAATCTCCCGGGAATAGATGCGCATAGGTTTATGATTCCTATGGTGGGTGATGAAATGTTCAGAAATTATTATACAGCTGCGCCCGATGCAAAGGAAAGTGCTGTATTACTTCTGTTAAATTTTAATGACAAATTAGAGTTGCCGGAAATAATTTTCACATTGAGGAACAACACAATCAGCCACGGCGGACAAATCAGCTTCCCCGGCGGCAGACAAGACGGCAATGAAACAGCAATTGAAACCGCTCTTAGAGAAGCTCGCGAGGAAATTGGCTTTGCTTCCGACCGGATTGAAATTCTTGGACAATTGTCGAAATTATATGTACCTCCGTCCAAATATTTCATAACTCCTGTTGTTGCCCGTGTTGATGATATGGGCGAAATGAAAGCAAATCCGGACGAAGTTGATGAAATTTTCAAGGTGCCGCTTGAGAAGTTCCTGCAGGCGGATACCGCAAAAATAAAAGTTATGAACTTCATTGACCAAGATGTTGATGTTCCATACTGGGATGTTCACCCCACCACGCCGCTTTGGGGAGCCACAGCTATGATAATGAGTGAATTCGCAACTATTGTCCGTGAATTTTTGGATTGATTTTAAATATATATTCTCTTGTATCATTCCTGATGCTGTTTTTTTATTATGTTTGTATCTATGGCTTATGATCTGATATTTAAAACTGAAAAAAGATAATGCAAAATAAATTAGACAGAACGATAATTCCCGAAAATAAAGATTTGCCCTGTTACAATTTCCCGGATTTTGATATCAATACGCATTCTTCCGGAATCAAAGTATATACTGCTGAGAACAATACACACCCCTTAGTGAATTTCAAAGTGATATTTAAGCACGGGGCTGCCCATGATAAAATTCCCGGACTGGCTCATTTCTGTTCGCTTATGATGACTCGCGGCAGCTCAAACAGAACAGCTGAAGAAATTGATTCGCAAACTGATTATATCGGGGCAATCCTTTCCGGCGGAGCTGCTTGGGATAGTACAGCCATGCATGTGTTGGCTATGTCTGAATTCATTGAAGAAGGAATATCAATTCTCAGCGATTGCGTAATGAATCCCGTTTTTGCCGACGACGAGATTGCTCGTTTGAAGAAGAAGCAAATTTCATCGATTGATCTTCAGCTGAGCGACATTGACTATCTCGGCAATCTTGCACTGTATGCCTCATTATTTGAATCGACACCATACGGACATTCACTACAGGGAACGAAAGATTCTGTCAGCCTAATCAATCGTGATGACTGTGTAGAATTCCACAATACAATGATGCAGGAATCAGAAATAAGCATAATTGTCAGTGGCAACATGAGCAAGGACAGAGTATTCGAATTGATTGATAAATACTTTGACTTTTCCTCGAATAAAGTTAGTAAAGATCCCGGGTTTAGCGTTCAGTCGATTAATAAAAACTCAATCACATTGATTCAAAAAGCCGACAGCAGTCAGACTGCTCTGCGTATAGCGAAAATCGTAGTTGACCGTCTTCATCCGGATTACATGCCTGTTCAAATGCTCAATACAGTCCTAAGCGGATATTTTATGTCGAGACTCAATGAACTGCTGCGTGAAAAATACGGTTATACTTACGGAGTACATTCCAATATTCAAGGCCGTCGTCATTCATCCGCCTTTATAATGTCAGCCGCTCTCAAGAAAGACGCGACAAAGCATTCCATTGAAGTAATTTTCGATGAGATGAACAAAATCTCGGCCGTTCCTTTAAGCGAAGAAGAGTGCTATACAGCCAAAAGATATGTTCTCGGATCATTTCTCAGAACCACTGAAACGGCGGATCAGATGTCGTCAATGCTTCACGTGATCAACCAGTTCAATTTACCCAATGATTATTTCAGCAGATTCTACAAGAACTTTTCGGAACTGACACCGGCTGATTTACTTGAAGCTCAGGCGAAATATTTCAGACCGGAGAATATGATAATTGCAGCTGCAGGAGATCTTGATTATATCGCTTCCGAATTGCGGAGTTACGGCGATATTAATATTTGCGACAGTAACGGTCGCTTGAGCAATTACAATTCTTCAAAAAAATAACGACTATACTCCTCGAACAGTACAAATTTCATATATTTGCACGTACGAAAACAAGAATATGCCGGTTCTGAATTTCCGCTGTTATAGCATTACAGAAATCAGAACAAGATGATAAATAAGGAGAAAGACACAATGAGCGATATCACGGAAATAGACGTCCGGTCGGAAATAGGCACACTCGAAGCCGTAATTATACATCCCCCGGGAAATGAAGTGCAGAACATGATCCCCGACAATGTGGAACGCGCTCTTTACAGTGATATATTAAATCTCGATGTGGCGTCGAAAGACTTTTTACAATTTAGCGGAGTACTGGAAAAAGTCGCGAAGACATTCACTCTGCTCGATTTGTTGACGGATATTCTTACTAATGCTAAGGTCAAGAAAAGGCTCATAACTAATATATGCGCTTATGAGAAACAAGAAGTTCTGACTGACTATTTGCTTTCACTCGAACCCGCGGATCTGTCCCGTGAGCTAGTGGAAGGGGTTTTGATGAAAAAAAATACTCTTACAAAATTCATCAGTCATGATCGATACATTCTTCCGCCGTTGCACAATTTCTTCTATATGCGAGATGCTTCAGTCTCAATTCTCGATGATGTTTTGATCTCAAAAATGGCAAACCCCGTTCGCGAGCGCGAGTCAATGATTATGGAAGCAATTTTTGATTATCATCCTAAACTTAAAACAAAAACTGTTAACCCGATTGTAAACGGCCGGCGCGATCCGGATATTACTATTGAGGGCGGCGATATATTAGTTGTGCGAGATGACATCCTATGCATCGGAGTAGGAGGAAGAACAACAACTCAGGGAATAGATTTTATTATTCGTAAACTAAGAGCTCAAACAGGCAGACGTCATATAGTAATTCAGGAATTGCCCAAGACGCCGGAATCTTTTATACATCTCGATATGGTGTTCACTCTCATTGACAAAGATACCTGCATGCTCTATGAGCCCTTGATTATGCGCTCACACAAACACCGTACAATTCACGTTATAATTGACAACGGCAAGGTTGAGCTGATTGAAGAAAGACGCAACATTATAGAAACATTAAAACATCTCGGCATGGATTTGAAACCGATGATTTGCGGCGGCAGCAAAGACTCTTATGCTCAGGAACGTGAGCAATGGCACAGCGGCGCTAACTTCCTCGCCGTCGGTCCCGGAAAGGTTATTGGCTATGCCCGAAATGTATATACTATAGAAGAAATGCACAACAACGGCTTCGAAGTAATTCTTTCCGAAGACGTAATCAACGGAAAAACAAATCTTGATGACTACGCTAAATACGTAGTTACCATTGCCGGCAATGAATTATCTCGCGGCGGAGGCGGAGCAAGATGTATGACAATGCCCATTCGCAGAAAAGCCGTCGACTGGTAAACAGCATCCCTAATTTGTTCCTAATCGACGTTCCCGGAGACGCCCAATTTGGGCGTCTTCTTGTTTTATACTCCCGGCAGCCTTACCCCTTTTCTCCGATTGTATGTCTTCAAATATAAATTTGTTGCGAAATTCATTACATTTATCCGTTCAAAATTTCATAATAATTATCCTCGTTTTTTACAATAAATCCGACTATTTTACTTCTACTGTTTCAATTAGAATATAGACTAAAATAAAATTTAACATAAACTAATAATTGTTACGGAGGTTGAAGATGAGTGAATTAATTAATAATTCAGATAAACGAAAAGAACTGCTGAAGCACATGATCTTGCAGTTGCACGACGGTGCAGCACCGGAAGAAATTAACCAAAGACTCGTTGAATTATTGAAAAAAATTCCATACGGAGAAGTTGTGGAAGTCGAGCAGGAATTAATTAAAGACGGATTGCCTGAAAGTGAAATCCTGAAATTATGTGATGTTCATACTCAGGCTCTCGACGGACAAATTGATATATCACTGCAAAAACTCGTTCCTCCCGGACATCCCGCAGATACTTTCAAAAAAGAAAACGAGGAACTAAGCAAGGTAGTCGCTGAATTAGAAAAACTCTACGATTCTTTGAAAGATGTCAAAGATGATGAGTTGGATCAATATGTAATCAAGCTCAGAACCCAATTCAACAATCTTTCTGATGTCGAAAAACACTATGTAAAATTAGAAAATCTTCTCTTCCCATATCTCGAAGCAGCAGGAATTACAGGACCTCCAGTGGTTATGTGGGGCAAGCACGACGAAACGCGCGCAATGCTCAAAGGAGCAATCGAAGTTCTGAAATCCCCGGATATTTCTTCAAAAGAAGAGCTTGAAGGCGTAATTGAATTAGTTCTTAGACCTGCGTCAACTTCAGTTGATGATATGACAATGAAAGAAGACGAAATCCTCCTGCCGATGAGCAAGGACAAACTAACTGATATTGAATGGTACGAAATATACAAACAAACTCCCGAGGTAGGATATTGTCTATACGATCCTCCGTTGGAGTGGAAACCCGCTGATATAGAAGAAACTGAAGAAGAAATCGGCGACGGAAGTGAAATAAAATTTCCAAGCGGCAGCTTCACAAACGAAGAGTTATTAGCTATGTTGAATACACTTCCCGTAGATATGACTTTTGTCGACAAAAACGACAAAGTGAAATATTTCTCACAGGGCAGTCACAGAGTTTTCCATCGTACCAGAGCGATTCTGAAACGCGACGTTCGTATGTGCCACCCACCGTCCAGCGTCGATGTTGTAGATCGTATTATTGAAGATTTCAGATCGGGCAGACAAGACAAAGCTCAGTTTTGGATTCAAATGGGCGGCAAATTTATCTTGATTGAATATTATGCCATGCGCAATGACAAAGGTGAATACCTCGGTACACTCGAAGTATCACAGGATGCTTCTGAAACAAGAGCTTTGGAAGGCGAACAGAGAATTTTAGATTATGGAGAGAAAAAATAATATGACTGATAAACTGATTATAACACCAAAAACAAAAATCGGGGAGATGACGGATGCATACCCGGAGCTCGAAGAATTGCTGATCGAAATTGCTCCGACATTCAAGAAATTGAAGAGCCCGCTTCTGAGAAGAACAATCGCTAAAGTCACAACTCTGGAACAGGCAGCGAAAGTCGGCAACGTATGCCTCGAAGATATGATTAACAAACTTAGAACCGGAATCGGACAAGATGACATTGGTAATTTAGTTGTCGATCAAGCTTCTTTGGAAAAACCGGATTGGATGGACGAAAGCAAGATCGTGAAAACACTTGATGCTCGTGAAATAGTTAACAACGGCGGTCATCCGGTCGGGCAAGTTCTTAAAGAAGTCCGAGATTTGAAAAGTGATGAGATTTATGAAATGATCGCTCCGTTTTTGCCGGCTCCGCTGATTGATCAAGTCGTGGAACAAGGTTATAAAACTTGGACAATAGAGCCGGACCCCGGTTTTTTCCGTTGTTTCTTCTATAAAGCATAATATTTATCATTTCATCTGATGAATAAAATATACGTTAAACAAAAAATGATCCGATGATTATATCCTCGGATCATTTTTTTTGTTTTTATAAGTCAGAACTCATCAAAAACAAAAAAAGCCCGTATATATAAATACACGGGCAGACATATATATGCGATCAACGCAAATATCTATTCTTGTTCCATTGTTGCTCTGTGCTGACGACGAGCAGCTTTCAATCTTGAAAGTCTGTTTTCGATTGATGGTTTCATGAAAGCAGTACGTTTTTTGAATTCTCTGAGAATGCCGCTGCGTTCGTATTTCTTTTTGAATCTTTTGAGCGCGCGGTCAATATTCTCGTTTGACTGGAGTGTTACACCGATCATTGAATGTTACCTTTTAATTTATTTACCGAAATTTTCTATTAGCTTTTTTTCGTTGTTTTTTTCAAACTGAACAACGATTGCGTTCCCGCCGTTGCTTAATACTTCTTTAGCTCTTACAATCCCTACATCATCCCAAACGGCATGATATATAACATCGCCGATTTTGTATTCGTCTTTTGGTTTGTACTTTTTCGCGTCTTCCGGCGAAATATGCACAACAGCATGTGACTTGTCGTTTTCAGCTTCAATAGCATCGAGATTTACCAATTGTGAGTGACGGCTGCGCGTGCAACGTGCCCACTGATGTTTCCCGTCTTCAGCTTCAATCGGTTCACCAATCAGCTCATGCTTCGTCTCTTTCATAAGAAACGGAGAATAAAGAGTTATGTATTTTGCTCTGCGAGACCTTTTTCTGACAACCATATTTTCTTACTATTCTTAGTAATAAAAATTCGTGAACTACAAACTTAGTAAAAATCATATAACTGTCAAAGGAATATAATGTTTTATCAATAATTAAATCTGAATATCGTGAGATACTATAGTCATTCACTCGATAATTTAGCTTTCAATGTCATAATATCAGGAATAGGAGTAGGATCCGCTCCGTTTAACAGAGCGAGCCAGTAACTTACCCAATCACCGAGATAAATCATATCAAACATTCGAGTCAGTAAATATTGACCGTCACTAATTACGCTAATTATTTTGGCAGATTTTGGTTCCAATATTTCTTCTACGGCATCGAAACGAATTTTAATGCGAGGGTGATCATCAACATCCCTAATGAATATCAAAGACATCTTTTCCGGCATTCCGGTCGGATAATTCCAGCTGTTAATCTCATTGTGATTCATCTCCGGCAAAAGATTGCCAAAAGCCATAGTCTTTGAATTTTCCTGGAATTGTCCGCGCCATCTCAAGTTCACGATATTCATTCGCTCTGAAGATGAATACACGACAGGAATCGTGCCGATTAATTTCTTGGCAATCATCAACGCGGGATTTTTAGTTTCATCCGGAATTGTATAAATCTTAGATTTTTTGTCCAATTTTTGGATTAATTCTTCAATAGCTTTTTCAGTTGTATTAATCGCTTCTTGTTTAAACGCCCCGGAATTCATAACAGTATACAGAATAGGGAAGAAGGAATAAGCGATGGCGCATCTTGGTTGAAGCCCTGCCGGCACAGTAATTTTCGGCAAATTATTCTCTTCGGAAAGTTCCGCGAGTTCGCCTCCGGTCGTTAGCGATATAATGTTCGCACCGCGCTCGACCGCTTGTTTGAAGCCGCTGATAGTCTCCTCAGTATTTCCTGAGTATGAGCTTGCAATAACATTATAATCCTTGTTGATATAGGCCGGGAGATTGTAAGTTCTGTTTATCAGGATATTTATATGGTCGGCACCCGGAAGAGCAGCAGAATAAGAAGCCAGCAAATCGCCTCCGATAGCAGAACCGCCCATGCCAAGCACGGCAAAATTATTTGATCTTATTTCTGCGTTAAATCCCGGGATATTCCCCGCGATTTTCAGAGCCTCTTTCACTTGATCGGGGAAGTTTTTGAGTATGTCGAACATATTGCCTTCGTCTGAACCTAAGGCAATTATATCCTGTATGTTTTCTTGACTCATCGTATCTTTCGTAATCTGTTTGTTTCACAATAATACAAATATAGTAAACTAACATTATTTATATTCTATTTATTACTATTTATTTCAGCAACTCACATGTTATTCTATATTTACAATATACTTACATGATAATTTGGGTTCTGTTTTATTCTGTTTTATTCTGTTTATTTATAATATATTTGTCACTATTTGTCATTCTTATTGTTTATTAGTATATTCACGTTAGTCAGTTATTTTTCACACTCAATATATAAAACATAATGGATTTATCAAAGCAATTGATCTTACTAAATACCACAAAGAGAATTAAAATCAGAGCAAAGAAGATTAAGACTGGTTCCAGCTTGTATCTTGATTACTCAAAAAATTATGAACGTCAGAGATTGTTTTTGAAATTTAAAATTCAGAATCCACAGCAAATGACTTCAAGTGACAGATCAATATTATATCAAGCAGAGATTATTAGAGATAATAAAGAAATCGAATATTTTAAATCAGATATTAATTTTGTGTTTGAGAACAAGGCATCAAAAGCCGACTTTATTGCCTATGTCAAAGTTCTGTCATCAAAGAAAAATCAACCTGCCTATATTGGTTGTGCCAAACATATTCAAATATTTGTAGCTAATAAATCCAATTCCAAAACACTACAATTTAATATGATTGACCGAAATTTCTGTCTTAAATTCAAAGAACATTTACAAAAGAACCTTGCTGTAAGCACGGCAAGAACATATATTATAATTTTCAAGGCTTTCCTGAATAACGCTATAGAAAATGGGTTCATTAAAACGAATCCGTGCCAAGGCATAATTATCCCACATCAAGATACAAAACGAGAGTTTTTGACAGAAAATGAGATAAAGGCTTATTCATCAGTAAACACTAAAGACAGAAAGGTTCAGAATGCTTTCTTGTTTTCATGTTGCACAGGATTGCGTTCATCAGATGTAAAAAAATTAACTTTTAGTGAAATTAAAGAAGATTTCTTATATTTCAGGCAAGTGAAAACAAAGGGCGTTGAAAGAATGAAATTATCTACGGATGCTTTAAAAATTCTAACAGAGCAGAAAGATTTAAATCATGGGAACGATTTAGTTTTTGATCTTATGGAGAGTCGAGCGACGATAAACGGCAAGATTCGAGCTATTGCTAAGGAAGCGGGCATAACAAAACACATTTCTTTCCATGTCGGCAGACATACTTTTGCTACATGGCTAATCACAAGAGGAGTTGACATTTATACCGTCTCAAAACTTCTCGGTCATCGCGACATTGCGACAACACAGATTTACGCAAAATTAGTTGATAAAAAAAAGGACGAGTACGTTGATAAAATACCAAGCTTGTTGTGAAACGGTGACGGAGAATTGATAAACAGGATCCAAGCGTGATATATTCAAACAGATTTCGAACCCGGCGAATTTATATTTGTCAATTTGTGAAATATT
>JAQIDA010000362.1 GCA_027858275.1 Candidatus Kapaibacterium sp.
TCATTCCCCGTAAATATAGAATTTTTGAGATAGCAGTCTTCCCCGGAGAAACTAATTTGACAACCGCCGTGATTGTTCTGATATATCAGATGGTCAATATTAAAGATCGCGTCGTAAGCGGAAATTGAAAACATATTCGATTTTTCTATCGTCAGATACTCAAGGATGATATTATAATCCTTGCCGTAATCCGCCTTTTCAGCGTCTAATTTCAGACCGGTCCATATTTTATCCGGATCAATACTCGTGAATATAATTCTCTCTGATTCGGTTCCTCCTGCTACAATTTCTCCCTCAACCCTGAAAGAAACACCTTCGGCAAATTTCAAAGTTGTGCCGGGTTCAATAATTAATTGCTTATAGGACTCAACAATCAAATCTTCCCGAACATCATAAACTCCGGCTTCGATGACTCCCTCTATTGAACCGTATAAATACTCTCCTAGATAGATGAGTGTGACATCATCAAGGATTTTGTTGTCGAACATATTGATGTCTTCAAGCAGAACGTCTTCGCAAAATTCCCGAGTAAAAGCAACATCATAAATTCCTTCCTCGATTTCAATACTAAATTTTCCGTTGACTTCTGGTGAAACAGAATACTCCTTTTCATCAGGAACAGTTTTATTAAAGATAATGCTGACATCCGAACAATCGTCGAGGTTCTCAACCGTAACAGATCCGGATATAAAAACTTTTTTCACTTGAGCATGAGACTCATTGACAGACAAAAGCATAACCAACATAAAAATAATAACACGCATTAGTTTCTATCCTTAGATTGTGTGATATATCGAATCAATTTCCATTAGTTCTTTTATTAAAAAGTCCTAACAAGATCATGCATATTACATTTATTTAATGAGAATATATAATATTTTTTTAGATCTTAATTATTCGGTCGATACACTGAGACAGATGCTACTTTTCCTGAGTGAGTGCCGTAAGACCCCTCAAAGAAAGGATCCTTTCTTGCGCAAGAGAAAAGTTCTCCTCTTGTCCCCCCGCCTGCAAAGGAGGGGGGTAGGTGGAGGTACTTCCGCCGAAGAAACACCCCGCTCTTCGGGCACCCCTCCTTGAAAGAGGAGGGGAATAAGAAAGACAGCCTCACTTTCCGAAGGTTTACGGATGACGAATTTATTTATTCTGATTGAAAATCAGTTTTAATCTACCAATTCATAAGCGTCAGTTTTTCCTTTTTTCAAAGCCGGAACGCCGTGCTTTAACCACACGGGAGCTTTAGTGTCTTTGAGATAATAATCGAAGAACTGCATCATTCTGATACTCAAATCCATTCTGTTCGGACGCTTCATCAAATTGTGTTCATCACCGTTGTAATTCAACAGCCAAACAGGCTTTTGAAGTCTTCGCAAGGCGTTGAACAACTCAATACCCTGATACCAGGGAACAGCACCGTCTCCGTCATTGTGCATAATCAGAAGCGGAGTTTCCACTCTGTCGGCAAAAAACAGGGGAGAGTTCTCAATATAAAGCTCCGGTTTTTCCCACAATGTTCCCCCAATTCTGCTCTGAGTAACTTCATATTGGAAAGCGCGATTAAGCCCCGATCCCCAACGAATTCCGCCGTATGCGCTTGTCATATTGCTGACCGGCGCGCCTGCCATACCGGCCGCGAAAAGATTTGTTTGAGTAACGAGGAACGCTGTCTGATAACCGCCCCAACTTTGTCCCTGAAGACCCATTTTGTCTTTATCAATGAACCCCTTGTCAATCATTGCCAGAGTTCCGCTCATAATCGCGTTATAAGCGTCTTTACCGGGATGACCTGTTGTATAGTGAATATCCGGAATAAACACGACATAGCCGTTAGAAGCGTAAAGATTCGGATAAATAATCGAGGCGGTCGGCTTCGGCACATAGTGGCGATTAAGGCCGTCGGCATATCTTTCATAGAAATAAACCATCATCGGATATTTCTTTTTTGGATCAAAGTTATCAGGTTTGTACAAAAGACCTTCTCGTTCAACACCTTCGAGGTCAGTCCATTTGACCAACTCATTAGTTCCCCACAAATAATCAGCTTGCTGAGGATTGCCGTCAGACAATTTTACGTCATTATCGAAATCAATATCAGCACTGTGCAGATCAACATATTCATTATAATTTCCTTTTTTGAAAATTATTACATCAGCGTCTTTGGCCTTAGTTACGGCGTAGTATTGATAATTATCCATAATCAATTTTTTAGGGTTTTTCTTCGCGTCTGAGTCAACTGTATAATAGCCCGCATCTTTTGAAGTATAGTCAAATGCCGACAGCATAATATCTTCATCGGAGATGAATTCAGCTTCGGGATCAAGTCTCTGATATCTGAATCGAGTATTATTTTTGCGACCTGTTCCTTTGGTCAAACAAACGGGCTTTTTATTCGCTGTCGGGTCTATTTTCCATATATCATATCTGTCATAGATATAAACATATTCGTCATTTTCAGCCCAGCCCGCGATACCGTAAGAATCCGGCTCCATCGGAGTATCGTGCAATTCATTGAAGAAATTGACCTCAATATCTTTTGTGAGATTAACGCGCTTTTTGGTCTGAACTGAATAAGAATGCCAAGTCGCATCTCTGTAATCATACCAAATGACATATTTACCTGTTTTTGACAAAGACACTGCGTACTGGTGTTTTTCTAAAACAAGCGTTCTTTCGCCCGTATTCATATTTACAAGATAAACATCCTCATAACCCGGCACTTCCCAAGTGGCAGAAAGATCATAGGGCAAAGTATTTGAAGCAAGAGCGTATTCGCCTTCGCCTTTCAAAGTAGTGTGAACTTTTTTCAAAGTATTGTCACAAATCTGCAAGTATGTTTTTTTTGCGATGTTATAAACGCCGCGATAAGTTCTCTTTTTGTCTTTGCTAAGTTCGTGAAGCTGTTGGGTCTGCAATCTCCCGTCGTGCCAGCTCCAAATATCCACTTTGTATTTTTCTTTTGCGAGCAGAGTATCTTTAGGCTCTTGACGAGGGATTTCCGCTGTTCCGATAAACATTCTCGTGCTTTTATCGGAAAAAGAAATTCTGCCGTTGACGCTGATAGTTCTTCCTTCCGGCATACCCGCAACGGATGAATCAATAATCATCTCAGCTTTGTCGCTGCCTTGAGTCCAAAAATACAGACTGAAAACTTTGTTCTTCTTGCAAGTATCGGCAGAATGAATAAATGCCGCGTATTTGCCTGAGTTATCAAGCGTCAATTTATTAACAAGACCGTCACCGTAGAAAATTTCCGTGAGCTTGTCCTGCTCCGGATCGAACGTATACACATAGGAACTGTCCGTGGAATCTTTGATAAATCTCGTAAAAGCGATCAAAGTCGATTTTTCCGAAACTGTATAATCTTTTACGTTTTCGAACTCGAATTGCTTATGTGTCAAAGGATTAAAAACGATGAGTTTTGTGCCTTCTTTTTCTTCGGATTTCTCTTCTTTATTTACGCCAATTTCCTCAGATTTTTCGACTTTAGGTTTTGTCTCTTCAACTTTGTTCTCTTCAGTTTTCGTTTCTTCAGCGGCAGGGGGTTGTTCTTCCGCTTTTGTCGAATCAGTCACTGCTTCACTTGTGTCTTTTTTAGGAGGGACCGGTTTTTCTAATTGATATAAAACCCAATTTGAGTTCTCTTCTGCAATATTGAAAGATTTCACTCTCGGGAATTTCAATAATTTATCTTCATTGAAAAGCCATATCGCCAGTGAGTCCTTCGGCAGTTTGTCTTTTTTGGTTTTCTTAAGTTTAAGAGCGCGAACAGTATCACGGAACTGATTCACTTTGCAAACCAGAAAATTTGAAGTATAATTAAAATAAGCTTTGCCGCCCCGATGAATTTTCCCGATCAGTTCGCCGTCAGTATCCTTCAGCACAAGGCAACTGTCCCCGATCTGTGGGTTAATCCTGTACAATACTTTTTCCCCGTTATTGGAGATTTTGAAGTTCGAAATACTTTTCCAAGAATCATAAACCGAATGTGTCAACGGGATTTTGTTATCGGAATTTGCAAAAGTGATTGCTGTAAACATGAGCATCAAAGCCGCTATGGCAAAGTGTCTTTTCATCATTAGTTATCTCGTTAAATATTTGTAAATATTCAGTTTATTCAAATTTATTGAATTGGCGTGATAATAAAAAATTGGATTAAAATATAAACAGAAGATAATACGCTTTTCCGCTGTTTTTACTCATTTTTTGAAAAGAAGCGATCGCACTTCAGAATTGTCCTTGCATTCTTCGAGAAGTCTGCTGATAGATTTGTTCAGTTTAGGATGCATTGTTTTATCAGCGATCTCATTAGCCGGAACCAGTACGAATTTACGTTCGTGCATTCGAGGGTGAGGAATGGTCAGACGACTGCTGTGTATCACCGTATCCGCATAAAGTAATATATCAATATCGATTTCACGTTCGTGCCAGCGCATTCTGATCGTGCGTCCCATGAAGTACTCAACACTCTTGCAATATTGCATCAAATTGGCAAGCGACATTTTTGTCATAGCTGTCAGAACGATATTAATAAACGGGGGCTGATCAATGAATCCGACCGGCTCGGTTTCATAATAGGAAGATGTCCGAACGTCAGTCAGCACCGATTCATTAATGAGGTGGCGGACAGCTGTGTCAATGTTCGCTTGTCTGTCACCCAGATTGGTTCCGAGCGACAGCATAGTAAAAACGGGTTTGTTTTCTGAGTTAGAAAAGATCATTATTTCGTGCTTCTTGTCATACTCTGTTCAGCTTCAATAAATTGGACTATACGGTGCAATGGTGCGTTCATTTTTCGGACGCGTACAGTAGCGGTTTGTAGAATTTTGAATTTTTCCATAAGATGATTTAATATCTCGTTGGCAATAGTTTCGACCAAAGCATGATTTTCTCCTGCGATTACTTCTTCGATCAGAAAGAAAGCTTCTTCATAGTTCAGAGCCGAATTGATATCATCATTTATTACGGCCTTAGTGGCATCGTAGTACATATCCAAATCGATTTCATATTTGCCGCCAAGGATTCGTTCTTCTGCACTTACTCCGTGATAAGCATAAAACTGAGCTGAGTTGATCGTAATTCTGGTTAAAGATGCTTCTTTCATATTTTTCGTCTTTGTAATATATTTATATTATTGTTTTCACTCGCATTCTATTTAAAACAAAAATACCACATATTCAATAATATCCGAGATAAATATATAATTATCTGTGAAATGCGTGAGTTATCAGATTATTTAAACCCTCAAAATATGCCAAAGCTGAAATAATCTGACCAACTGCTCACTTTATCCAAGTATTTGTTTCATAAATTCTTCAATTATCAATATATTGCCGCTTGTGCTATTTTGCATATGTAACGATGACTAAAATTTAATATTAATATTCGGATATTAGAGATGAAATTTCTCCTTCTGCTTTTCTTTTCTATGACTTTTATAGTGAATGAGTCTGCGTTTGCCAAAGAAGCCCGCCTGATGCGATTCCCGAACGCTGTTGCCGATACGATAGCTTTTTCCTATGGCGGAGACATATATGTGGTCCCAAAAGAAGGTGGTACAGCACTGCGAATCACAAGTTCCGAGGGCTATGAAATGTTCCCGAGAATTTCTCCTGACGGCAGGACAGTCGCATTCTCAGCTGAATATGACGGCGCGTGCGAAGTCTACACAATTCCTATAACCGGAGGCAGCCCCAAAAGAATGACATACTCTCCGAGCATTCCTGATGTCCCTGACAGAGACGGCCCCGATAAAATCGTGATGCAATGGTCTGCAGACGGATCAAAGATAATCTACCGAGCCAATCGGGACAATTGGCACAAGGGAAGCGGGCAACTGTATTTTGTGGATATAAAAGGCGGATCGCCGAAAAAATGGCCGATGCCCCGAGTTGGATTTGTGTCAGTGTACGATGCCGATAACAGAATAGCATTCAACAAGGTTTTCAGAGAGTTCAGGGCTTGGAAAGGCTATCGCGGCGGTCAGGCTGACGATATAAGAATGATCAATATGTCTACAGGCAAAAGAACAAATCTGACAGATAATCCGGCTCAAGATATTTTCCCAATGTTGCGCGGCAATATATTATACTTCCTGTCAGACCGCAACGGCAGAATGAATCTATTCCAAAAGAACATCAGAAAAAAAACCATAAAGCAGTTAACTCATTTCAAAGACTTTGATATTAAATTTCCCTCACTCGGAGACGATAATATAACATTCACAAAAGCCGGATATATTTATTTCTTTGATTTAATCACCGGCCTTATCCGCAAAATTAACATTAAGATTAATACTGATTTCCCAAAATTGAGATCAGAATATATCAATCTTACAGATCAAATTTATAATTTTTATTTGTCTCCTAAAGCACAGCGAGTACTGCTCGAAGCACGAGGAGACATTTTTACGGTACCCGCCGCAAACGGTAAAATCAGAAATCTGACTGAACGCTCAGGCTCGCGTGAACGAAATTGCAAATGGTCACCTGACGGAAAATATATAGCTTACATAAGTGATAAGAACGGCGAAGATGAAATTTATATCCTGTCGCCCGAAGGGGGAGAGCCTGTTCAGTTGACCAAAGACGCTGATTCATATAAATTCGATCTTGCGTGGTCGCCCGACAGCAGGAAAATACTCTTCTCCGATAAATCAATGAAGCTTTCCTACATCGATATTAAGTCTAAGAAAGTTACTCTTGTAAATAAATCACGAAAATGGGAACAAAGAGATTATGCTTGGTCGCCAGATGCCAAATGGATTGCTTACAGCGACTATGAAAGAGGCTACAAATCAGTTATAAATTTGTACTCAGTCCGGAACAACAAATCATATCCTGTTACTGATCCTCTTTACGAATCATACAATCCGGTTTTCGATCCGGAGGCTAAATATTTGTATTTCATCTCCAAACGAACTTTTGCCCCGAAAACCGGAAATTTTGATCAGAACTTTATCTATGACAAAATGGCCAAAATTTACGGCATAACATTGCAGGACACAAGCAAATCTCCGTTTGGATATATCAGTGATGAAGCCGCTCGCATACTTGATATGAAAGAGAAAAAACTTCTCGCTAAACGGAAAAAAGCATCTAAGAAAAAAGGCAACACTGTTCATATTGATCTCTTATTTCTCAAAAACAGAGTTTTTGAATTTCCGATTGAAGCCGGGAATTATTCAAACATTCAGGCAATCAAGGGAGATTTTGTCTTCTATATGAAAGATGCTAATCTCATGAAATTCGACATTAAAAATCGAGAAGAATCAGAGCTTGGCAACTGTTCGGATTATCTTATATCACCCGACGGCAAGAAGAAATTAGTCCTTAAATCAAAACAGTATTTTGTTAATAATGTCAAAAACAAAGTATCAATGAAGTCCGGACGACTCAATCTAAATGATCTACAAACTCACCTGAACAGGCGTGAGGAATGGACGCAGATATACAAGGAAGCATGTCGTCAGATGAAGCACTTCTTCTACGACAAGAACATGCACGGAGTCGATTGGGACAAGGTTTGTGACAAATACGCACAATTCCTTCCCTATGTAGCTCATCGTCGTGATCTGAATTATATCATCTCCGAAGCTTTCGGGGAACTCGGCAGCAGTCATTGCTACATCGGCGGCGGTGATATGCCTGAAATAAAAAAAATAAAAATTGGACTGCTCGGAGCAGATTACATTAATCGCGGCAATTCATACCAAATTCAAAATATCCTAAGCGGACACAACTGGGATGCTGATCAATGTTCGCCATTGGCTGCCCCCGGACTTGATATAAGAGAAAAACAATACATAATATCAATTGATGATCAGCTTTTGAGCAAGGATACGGATCCCTACAAAGCACTCGTGAATAAGGCCGGAGAATATGTCAAAATCAAGGTAAACAGTAAACCCAATGAACTCGGCGCAAAAGAATATTATGTAAAAACCCTCGAACGAGAAGACAAGCTGCGTTATATGAATTGGGTTGAATCAAAGCGATCTGCTGTCAATCGGCTCTCAAAAGGGAAAATCGCCTATCTCCATATTCCCGATATGACAATGAACGGACTGAACGAATTTGTCAAACACTTCTATTCGCAGACCGAAAAACAAGCTATGATAATTGATATTCGCGGCAACAGCGGCGGCAAGATATCTCCCATGATTATTCAGAAGTTGAGCCAAGAGCTTATGTTTATCAAAAAAGCCCGCAATCAGACAGACGTTGAAACTAATCCCCGCGCCTTGATAAACGGTCCGATTGTCTGCTTAATCAACGAGAATACCGTTTCTGACGGCGAAATATTCGCGCATCAATTCAAAAAAGCCGAGCTTGGAACCACAATAGGAAGCCGTACTTTTGGCGGCATTGCAGGAGTTCGAAAAAAATTCAACTTTATTGACGGCGGATATATGTATCGCCCTGAGTTTGATATTTATTCTCCGGAAAACAAACAAATCGGCGAAGCCGTCGGCATTGTTCCGGACATTGAAGTTGAAAATGACGGTTCAAGTGACGATGATTCACAATTAATAAGATCCGTTGATGTCCTTCTCGAAAAAATCAGATTGTCCGTCAAATCAAAGCTGCCGGAAAATCCGACGTCAACTGACAAAAAATAATATTTCATCATATTATACTTCTACGATCCAGAGAAATGTTTGTGGATGAATTGAAATTCAAAATAAATTGAAAACATGAGTCGAGAGATCGACGTTTTAATAAACATAAAAGGTTCCGTAATATGAAAATTCGTTTTTTTACAATATTGATCATTGCCGCTGTATACAGCCTAATTCTAGTGTCATGCGGTGATGATACAGTTGCTCCTGTTGATCCTCCTGCCGGAAATCCGCCGATTCTTCATTCGCTCAGTACAGATAAGGCCGGTCCCGGAACAGAAATTGAACTTATCGGTGAAAAATTTGGAGACGAACAAGACAATTCCTATGTGCAGTTCGACGCAGCCGTTCAACAAGTAATCACATCTTGGTCAGATACAAAAATTATCCTTAATGTGCCGTCAAAAGCAGGCAAGGGATATGTTACTGTTGTCACAGCCGGCGGTGAATCGAACGCACTCTATTTCAATGACGGTCAGACTCAAAGATCAGTAGATATGGTTCTGATTCCTGCAGGTAAATTCAGGATGGGTTCAGACAAAAATGATGACGACAAGGCATATACTTGGCAGCCGGCTCATGAAGTGGAAATCTCCGGATCTTTCTTAATGTCTACTACAGAAATCACTCAAGATGTGTATAAAATTGCAGTCGGATCCAACCCTTCCAAATTTAACCCTGAGGACTTCTCAGTTACTCTGAATCACCCCGTTGAGCAAGTTGGTTGGTTGTCTGCGGTTAAGTTCTGCAATATATTATCACAGATAGATCGTTTGGACAATTGCTATACTGTTAATGGTACAAATGTCACTTGTGATTTTGAAGCAAACGGATACAGACTTCCCACAGAAGCCGAATGGGAATACGCTTGTCGTGCCGGAACAACCGGAGATTGGGCCGGAAGTATAAACAGTATGGGATGGACAAATAATGATCCTGATCATACAATGCATCATGAAACAGGAATAAAAGAACACAACGAATGGGGATTATATGACATGCACGGCAACGTTCTGGAATGGTGCTGGGATTATTTCGATGAGGAATATTATGCCATATCGCCTTCGGTTGACCCCAAAGGCGGTGATGCCTCATATATTTGGAAAATCACAAGAGGGGGCAGCTTTCAGTATGGGTTGAAATCATCCAGATCCTTTGCACGATCAGGATTAGACCCTTCGCAAATGAATTATGATACCGGTATCAGAGTTGTTCGATCAAGATAAATTCTGAATAATTAGTTGATATAAAAAACCCGAAACAAGATAATTGTTTCGGGTTTTTTCCTTATATTTCAATGCGGATATATCTGCGTGTTTTCAATAACTTTTCACGACAAAAATATCTGATAAATCTGTGCCGAGCGTTTTATTAAACGTGCTCAACAAAAGATAATAATAAATTATATACAATCTAATTCTTGAGGTTATTTTATGTTTAAGAAATATTTATCGAGTTTATTACTCATAGTTTTATCTGTCGTGATATTTAGCTCCTGCGGCGATGAGAGCTCTCCTACAGAGACTGTCGATCCGGATATCGATGCTGTAATAGGCTCAGTTTCTCCGACCACCGTTTCCCGCGGCGACGAATTAACGATTATCGGAACTAAATTCGGATCGCAAAGAGATACAAATTTTGTATTATTCGGCGATACACAAGTTCCCGTACTTTGCTATTCAGGTAAAACATGGAACGATACATTGATCACGGTTAAAGTCCCGGATTTCGCCGTCACCGGAAATGTCTACGTCAATGTCAAAGGTAAAAAGAGCAACGGCATAAAAGTCACTATCCAAATTCATGCTCCTGAAATAACTTCCGTCGATCCTACCACTCTCGATCCGGGCGATCCGATAAAAATTATGGGCAAACATTTTGCTGATGAGCGAGGAAATTCTTATGTCAAAATTGACAGCAAGAAATATCAAAATGCTGACGATTATCAATTCTGGTGTGACACTCTTATTTGGCTAACATCCTCAGTCGACGCTGTCAGCGGTAAATTATCAGTGGTAACTTCAATAGCCGGCAACGAAGTTGATATCGTTTTTACTGAAGAAGAACCCGAATATGAAATTACAAGTATTGTCCCCGCCGAAGGGCGTGCCGGAGATGATATTACGGTCAGAGGCAACATGTTCGGCGAAACCCAAACAACTGACCACAAAATGCTGATCAAAGGCTCATTATTTAAAATATTCAAAAAATGGTCAGATACAGAGATAATTGCCACTTTGCCCTTAGGCGCAAAAACCGGCGGAGTTTATGTTTGGATTGACGGAGTAAAAACTCCTGAATTTCCCTTTACCGTTTTAGAAGAACGTGTCCCGTTGATGCTAAACAATCTCTCATCATCTTCATTCCCTGTTGCTTCCGAAATAACTATCTTTGCCGATTCGCTCGGAACGCTGCAGAACGAAAGCTTTGTGTTGTTCAACGATATCGAAGTCCATGATGTTCTTTTGTGGACAGACAACAAAGTTAAAGTAGTAGTACCGGATGATGCTGTCAGTGGCAAATTATCTGTCAATATCGGCGGAGTAATAAGCAACAGCCTCAATTATACAATAACAACAGAATCAACGGATCCTATACTCACAGCTCTTGATAAAAACACTGCCATGATCAATGACTTTATCGGTGTCTACGGTAAAAATTTAGGTGCTGCTCAGGGAGCATCGTTCATAGATTTCAACGGAATTCAAGCTGTGGAATATAAGTCTTGGTCGGACAAATTTATCTTAGTAAAAGTTCCGGAAGGTTTAACACTCGGCGTTTGTCAGGTTTTCGTGAATGTTAACGGATTTGAAACTAATACAAAAGAAGTGGAAATTGTTGAGAATACTAAGCCTCAACCTTTGTTCGATATGGTTTTAATCAATTCCGGCAGTTTCGAAATGGGAAAAGAAGGCGATGAAGAAGCATCTCCTGTCCACACTGTTACAATCTCAAATGATTACTACATGGGAATTCACGAAATCACTCAAAGTATATGGAAACAAATCATCAAGGGTTCTAATCCTTTTGTGAAATATGAAGGTGATAACAATCCTGCGACATATATCTCATGGGGTAGTGCATGCTACTTCTGTAATATGCTTTCAATCCGAGAAGGCTATGATGAATGCTATACACTCAGCGGAACCTATCCGGATATTACAGTAAGCGCGTGCAATTTCAGCGCAGACGGTTACAGATTGCCGACTGAAGCAGAGTGGGAATATGCCTGCCGCGCAGGTACAACAGGTGATTTCAGTTCAAACGAAGCCACATCTACATTTGCTCATACAGTAGCAACAAACCCTGACAAAACCTTATTCCCTGTCGGACAGCTTGCGCCAAATCCTTGGGGATTGTATGACATGCACGGCAATGCCTTCGAAATGTGTTGGGACTGGATGGCTGATTATTCTGCGGCTTCCGTGACTGATCCGAAAGGTCCCGGCAGCTCTTACGGAAAAATTAGACGAGGCGGCTCAGCATTCGAAACTGCCGACCATGCCAAATCATGGAAACGTGCTTATGTTGATGCTATCGGAGTTGAAGACAAAGTCAGCTTCAGAGTTGTTAGAATCAAATAATAAGCTTCTTCAACCATTAACACAATTACACTTTCAGAAGATTTAGTAATCTACTGAAAGTGTTTTTTTTGTGATTTATTTTAGAAGATGGATGTTTTTGGAGCACACAAGTCCTTGACAACCGTACTATCGCGACTTTTATAATTCTAGTTCATGATTTGAGACTTCCGAGAGAGTTCTCGCACAGGACGATAATAAAATTATAACACACTCTTTACAAAAACCACTATGAATTCTGCAAAATATGTTCTATTATCATACGTTCTGCGCTATTGGTAAATGATTGATAATCCTGAAGGAACTCGTAATATGAATTTAGTCGCGGTTGTAGGCAGGCCAAATGTTGGCAAATCCACTCTTTTTAACCGATTAATCGGTAGCAAAGAGGCTATTGTTGTTGATACACCCGGTGTGACTCGCGACAGAATATATGGTGAGTGTGATTGGAACGGTAAATATTTTTCCGTGATTGATACCGGCGGGTTTATTCCCGGTAGTGAAGATAAAATGGAAAAAGCCATTCGAGAACAAGCCTTCATCGCTATCGAAGATTCCGATGTAGTCTTATTTATATGTGACGCCAAAGACGGCGTGACGCCTTTCGATCTCGACATAGCGGAGATTCTGCGTACGTCCCAAAAACCTGTAGTACTTATTGTCAATAAATGTGACAATGAAAAACAAGACGCTAACAGCTTTGAGTTCTACAAACTCGGTTTGGGCGAACCTTTCCCGACTTCAGCCGTAAGCGGCAGGCTCTCAGGAGACTTCTTGGACGCTGTTACGGATCATCTGGACGATACTCCTGAAGTTGAAATTGATCCTCGTTTGAAAATCGCCGTTGTCGGTCGTCCGAATGCAGGCAAATCAAGTATCACAAACGCTCTGACAGGTCAAGAACGCTCTATTGTGACAGATATACCCGGAACAACCCGTGATTCTATCGACAGCATTGTTAAATATTACGGCGAAGAATTTGTTTTAATTGATACCGCCGGACTTCGCAAAAAAGCAAAAGTCAGCGAAAATATCGAGATGTACAGTATATTGAGAACCGCGCGCGCGATTGATCGCTGCGACGTCGCAATTGTTGTTCTTGATGCCGAACGCGGACTTGAAGATCAGGACAAAAAGATCATCAATCAAGTCGATGAAGCCAGAAAAGGAATCATTATCGCCGTAAACAAATGGGATTTGATTGAAAAAGATCACACAACCGCCGATGAATACACAAAAGAGATTCGCGAATTAATGAAACGATATGAATATATGCCGGTAGTCTACGTTTCGGCTCTGACAAAACAAAGACTCCCCAAATTACTCGAAATATCAAAACTGGTCAAGGAACGTCGCGAATCAAGAGTATCAACCTCTAAACTCAATGACAAGATACTTCATGATCTCGAAAGAACACCGCCTCCTGCCGTAACCGGTCACGATCTTCGTATAAATTATATAACTCAAGTAGGCACAGAGCCGCCCGTGTTCGCGTTCTTCTGCAACCATCCGGATCTTATTCCCAGTGCGTACAAGAGATTCATGGAAAGAATTCTCCGCAAACACTTTGATTTTGAAGGAACTCCGATTTCATTCGTATTCCGTCGCAAGAACAAGAAGTGGGAAGATAAAGACAAGAAGTAATCAAGAATATTGATTTAGAAACATGGAACCTGTGTTGGATATTTAAGTCCCGCACAGGTTTTTTTAGTTTTAATAATGTCGAGTATAAGCGGATTATTTTCCCACAGTTTCCAAATGTTCGATGGACAGAACTCTTTCGTTTTCTTTGTCATCGTCAAAAGAGATGTGGATATCATAGCGAGTCGAGGGGAGGGCATTCTCTGCTTTTTCAGCCCATTCTACTAACTTGATCGCGTCTTCAGAGTATATACAATCAGTAAAACCGATTTCATCAAGATCTTTTTGCGAATTTAATCTATATAAATCCAAATGATATATCGGCAGTTGCTCACCATCAAGATTGCCGAAATATTGATTTATAATAGTGAAAGTAGGGCTTGTTACAATTTCATCGACTTCGAAATAATCGCATATCCCTTTGATAAATTCAGTTTTGCCTGCGCCCAGAGTTCCGTAAAACAGAACAAGATCTCCTGCCCGCAAAATTTCCGCGAATTTAGTCCCGAGAGCTATAGTCTCGGCTTCGCTGTTCGTTATATGTTTCCCTGTCATTTTCATGCCGTCAATATATGAATTATTATCAGAAATGCCCAACAATTTATGTGTGGACTGATTCCGGATTTTTCTGTTCCGCCTGTAGGGGCGATGCCTGTGTGCTCGCCCGGCGTAGCACGATGTTATGCAACATCCGGCGAACTAATTTTACACAACAAAAAATCCCGCCTTGCTAATCTCACAACTGTGAAAGCAAAACGGGATATTTTATATAATCCATGATAATTTAATCCGGCTTATTCAACCGGTTTATTCAGATCATCAACGAATCCGTCAATATCAGCATCAGAAAAACCTTTTGCTTTGGATTCAGAATTCAAAGTCCCCCATACGGGTTCGCCGCAAGCAAGACATTTGATGTTCTTTTTACTCAAATAATTTCCGGCGTCCGGGATCAAATCGAGTAATTCCTCAAGACTGATATTTTTATCAATCATTTTTCTTCTTCGGCTTTGTCCTTGGACTTCTTTTTTGAAGGGAAGTTGAATAACACGCCCAAAGCTGTACCGTATAAAACTGATATGTACGGGCTGGATGTGATCGCGCAAGTACCGGAAGCACAGCCGATATAGTAGTAGTAAGCGTAACCTAATCCGCCTCCTACCACCGCACCCAGAGCTATTTTTAGTTTAGTGTCCATGATACTTCCGTATTAGTCGTTAGACGGTTTTTCTACAGAAAAGACATCTTTAATTGCATCTTCGTAGCCTTCTTTTGGAAGCGCGCCTACAGACATTCTCGGCTGTCCTTCTGTTGGGCAGAACAAAACTGAAGGGATGCTGCGAATGCCGAATGTACCGGCTAATTCCTGCTGATCTTCAGTATTAATTTTGTAGATATTAACTTTACCCGCGTATTCAGTTGCGAGTGTTTCCATGATCGGGCCTACCATTTTGCAAGGGCCGCACCAGTCAGCATAGAAATCAATGATACAAGGCAAGTCGCCTTCGAATTTCCATTCTTTATTTTCTTCGTAGTTGAAAACTTTTTTCAAGAATGTTTCTTTTGTTAAATGCTCCATTTCAGTATCCTTCTTTAAAGTAATTTAAAACTAACAATTTCAATTTGAGTACATAACGATCATCAATAAACTATATTGCCGGAGTGTAATATAGTTTGAAAAAAAATCATTTCTTCACATAAGTTCATAAAATCATTGAATATTAGTCAGCTCTGCTAATTAATTTTGGGAAAAATATATTATTTATCATATATTGTGACCGCCCACAGGTCGACATATTATCTAACAACGACTATAAGGCAATATAAATTGCAGTCTAACTGCTTATTTTATAAATAACTCCAAGGATTTCATTGTGATCGAAAACAAAGATTTGACATGCGTGAAACTGCGAACGGATAAATATTCCGCAAGAATATACCTGAATCGTCCGGAAGTTCACAACGCTTTAAACGATATATTAATTAATGAACTTTATGATATTTTCGCTGAATTAAAAAAAGAAAAAGACTTGAGAGTAGTGATCCTAACTTCCGAAGGCAAATCTTTCTGCGCCGGCGCCGATCTCAATTGGATGAAAAGCGTTGTCAATAATTCTTATGAGCAAAACATGCTGGAATCTTTAAAACTGGCCGATCTGATGAATATTATCTACACCTTCCCGACTCCCGTTATCGCGCGAGTAAACGGTTCGGCAATTGGAGGCGGAGTCGGCTTGATGTCAGTTTGTGACATAATCATAGCCGACAAAAAGGCCACTTTCGGATTGAGCGAAGTCAGCCTCGGATTAGTCCCGTCAGTAATCTCGCCTTATGTAATAAATCGTATAGGTGAGACCTACGCCCGAGAAGTTTTTGTTACAGGTCAAAGAATGTCTGCCACCGAGGCCGCGGAACGAGGTCTGATCAATATGGCGGTTGAAACCGAAGACCTTGACAAATTCGTCGATGAAAAAATAAAATATATAATGAAAAATGGTCCGGAAGCTGTCAGAATAGTAAAAGAAATGATCCAAAAAGTCAGATTAATCGAACCCGGAGAAACTCGTGAATATACTGCCACACTCATAGCAGACTTGCGCGGCAGCAAAGAGGCCCAAGAAGGAATGACTGCATTCTTAGAAAAACGCAGACCAAGCTGGGTGAAGGATATGAACAGCGAGAGTTGATAAAAAGAAACATAATAAATTACTAATATATATTCCAGAGTATTTAATGATAAAAAAAGTTCTTATAGCTAATCGAAGCGAGATCGCTTGCAGGATAATTCGAGCTTGCAAAGAATCCGGTATTTTGACTGTCGCGGTTTATTCCGATGTTGACAAAAATGCGCTTCATGTTCTTCAGGCGGATGAATCCGTCCGACTCGGCCCCGCGCCTGCATCAGAGTCTTACCTCAATCAGGATCTTGTTTTAAAGGCCGCGATCGACAGCGGTTGTGACTCTATCCACCCCGGATACGGTTTCCTCGCAGAAAATCACGATTTCAACCAAAAAGTAATTGACGCCGGATTGATTTTCATCGGTCCAAACCCCGAATCAATGCGTATGCTCGGTTCAAAAACCGAATCGAGAGTAGCAATGATAAATGCCGGTGTGCCGGTCGCTCCCGGTATGAAAGGCGGCTCAAAAAAAATATCTGAATTTATCAGCGAAGCCGAGAAAGCCGGCTATCCTGTACTGATCAAAGCTGCCGCCGGCGGCGGTGGAAAAGGCATGAGAATAGTCAGATCAGCCGACGAAATGGAAGAATCCGTTCATTCCGCTATGAGAGAATCTCTCTCAGCTTTTGGCAGTGACGAAGTATTTATGGAAAAATATATTGAATCACCGCGTCACGTGGAAATTCAAATTGCCGCCGACAAGCACGGCAATGCTGTCGCTCTCTTTGAAAGAGAATGCTCAATTCAAAGACGCCATCAAAAGATTATAGAAGAAGCTCCTTCGACAGCCTTGAATCCCGAACTCAGAAAAATTATGTGCGACGCCGCTATTGATGTGGTGAAAGCCGCGGATTACGACAGTGTCGGTACAGTTGAGTTTTTATTAGACAAGGACGGAAAATACTATTTCTTAGAAGTCAATACACGCATTCAAGTGGAACATCCTGTTACTGAAATGACAACAGGCATCGATCTGGTGAAATTGCAAATAAATATCGCAGCCGGCGAGAAAATGCCCTTCGAACAGGAAGATTTGATACAAACGGGACACGCTATTGAGTGTCGTGTTTATGCCGAAGATGCCGATAATAATTTCATGCCTTCATCCGGAAAAATCCTTTATTTACGTGAGCCGAAAGGTATGGGCGTTCGTTATGATTCCGGTATTATGCAAGGTTCTGACGTAACAGTCTTTTACGATCCTGTTTTGGCAAAACTCATTGTTCACGGCGCAAACCGCGAAGAAGCTCGCCAACGCATGATTATGGCTTTGAAAGATAACGTAGTTCTCGGAGTGAAAACTTCTATTGCTTATATGGCTGAAATTTTGGAGCATCCCGAGTTCATAAGCGGCAATACTCAAACAGATTTCATAGAGAAACACATGGCTGAAAGAAAAGTCGTTCCTGAAGAGTACACTCAAGCCGCTATGACAGCTGCAGCATTGCTCGCTGAAAAGAAAAAACCGCAAGCTGTCAGTTCCGTTAACGGACAAAGCGGAGTTCATTCTCCCTGGCAAACAGTCGGCAAATGGGAAATCGCTACTTGTAAAATATGATTTTGATAAATAATTCCGGATATAAAAATGGAAATAAAATATAACAACGATGTTTTTGAAATTGAAGTCGCTGAACTGACTGATAAGATAAAAGCAAAAATAAATTCTGACGAAATCAGCTTCAACGGACGAGTGATAGATGAAAACATGATCTCAATCACGCTTGACGGCCGTGCTGTAGATTGCTTTGCAGCAGCTGACGACAACAATGTATTTGTCAATATAGGAGGACAGTCCTATACATTCGACAAAATCAGTGATGAGGACAAAGACTACGCCGACGTATCCGTATCGGAAGATTTACAGGAACTCCGCGCTCCCATGCCCGGCAGCGTAGTCGCGGTTCCGGTAGAAGTCGGACAAACCGTCAAAGAAGGAGATGTTTTGCTGATCGTCGAAGCAATGAAAATGGAAACATCTTTGTATTCAGCTATTGACGGCTCAATCACTGAAATCAATTGCAAATCCGGAGAGCAGATTGACACCGATACGATACTTATTAAAGTGGAAAAAGACGAAGAGTAATTCATGTTGCGATCTGCAAAAACAACTGTACAGACGCCCAATTTGGGCGTCTCAGTACGAAACACAGAAGCCACACGGATTTGTGTCGCTGGAATGATGTTCCGGCATCAAGACAACCTTACAAAAACTACCTCAGATAAAAACGGAGACCGCAACGGATGGTAATATCGGAGGATTGCCTCTTTCTGACAAACAATTAAATAATTGATTTTGAAATAATACCTGTTTTTAACACAGTACCTCGATGACCGGAATTTATCTAAGTGAACTCTATTGTGGCTTAAACAAGAGAAGAACCCGCGGGGCATCTGATCTGAATACCGCCCGGTATCGGAGTATTAAAAATATTATTCGGAACATTCATAATAATTTTATATATTATGAATAATAAAAAAATCGCATTTTATCTGTTAAAAACATAGACAGTTGGTCGTTTATATAAATGTCTGATTTTCTAATTGTGGAAATCAATAATTATGGAAATTTGTATTTAGTTATTTCCGTAAATATCTTTTATTAAAAACTATTCGGGATGATCCCAATGAAAAACATAATCAGCCTTTTAACAACAGCATTCTTCCTTACAGTTTTATGTCAAAGCTCATCTGTTTTTGCTTCTGACAGCGGTACTTTGATGTGGGCTACCGTATCGACAAACGGAAAGTCCGTTGAATATAGTCCTGACGGTTCAAAAATCGCCTTTTCAGGTTATGGCCAAGTTTCGATTATTGACGCTGCCACAGGAAAAAGAGTAAATACTATGTTATGCAATTATGTAGATGTCCTATGCATATCATGGAGTCCGGACGGTACTAAAATCGTATCAGGCGGAAATGACAGTACTATTCGGATTTGGGATATTGTAAACGCTGTCGAGTTACGGAGAATTGAAGCACAGAATGAAGAAGTTTTCAATGTAGCTTGGAGTCCTGACGGTAAGAAAATCCTCTCAAGCGGTAGCGACGGAACAATGAATATATGGGATGCCGTTAGTAAAGCAAGTCTTTTTTCTATATCGGGCTTCAAATATGGATCATGGAATCCTGACGGTACAAGAATTGTTACGGGTAGCAAAAGCGGAAACATCCGCTTATGGGATGTCGCAAAAGCCTTACCTATTCTTACGTTTACTAATGAGTATCCTCAGATTAGGGACTTATCCTGGAGTCCCGACGGCTTGCACATAGCTTCGTGTAGTTGGGACGGAACCGTAGATGTGTGGAACTCTGAAACGGGTGATGAGACTCATTCATTCAACGTTCCTGACCTTAATGTAAACAGTATTTCCTGGAGTACTGACGGGAAGAAAATCGCTTCAGCTAACTACTCCGAAAAATCTGACTTAGAAAGCACAATAAAAGTATGGGATATTTCAACCGGTACCAACATTCAAACGATCAAAGATCACAATAATGATTTTATGAGTGTGTCATGGAATCTCGACGGTTCAAGAATTGTTTCAGGTTCAAAGGATCTTGCAGGTATTAAGATTTGGAGCGCCGATACCGCAGATGAGCTACTAACATTTTCAGGACATACAGATAGAATTAATTGTGTTGAGTGCAGCCCGGACGGATCAAAAATTGCTTCCGGAAGCTATGACGGCACAATTAAATTATGGGATCAATCAAGCGGCAAACTACTTCGTACGATAACCGCAGGCACAAAAGTTAACAGTCTGGATTGGAGTCCGGACGGATCAAAATTAGCAGCAGGAATTTTGGATAATCGTTTGAGAATATGGGATGGTTCAACAGGAGCTGAGATTACAACAATATCAGGTCATACTGGTCCGGTGTATGGTGTATCATGGAGTCCCGACGGGACAAAAATTGCTTCAGCAAGCACGGACAGTACAATCCGGATTTGGGATGTAGTAAGCGGTGCGGAAATCCGAACACTTTACGGAAATAACGACGTTGTCGCTGACGTATCATGGAGTACCGACGGCAGTAAACTCGCTTCAGGAAGTTTAGACGCAACTATTAAAACATGGGATCCCTTAAACGGTACAATTATCCAAGATTTTACCGGTTCTCACAGAGTATGGAATTTATCTTGGAATCCGGATGACAGTAAAATTGCAGCGGTACACAGTGGAGGTAAAGTCCCGGGAAATTCAGTAAATATATGGGATTCAAAAATGGGAACTTTTATTCAGTCAATTGGCGTGGATGCATCCTCATTTGCTTGGAGTCCCGATAACACAAAAATAGCTGTTAGTTACGGTGGAATACATATATTTGGGACTGAGAACTATGAAGAAATTCAGACGCTTGAACAGAGTGAAACCGCAGCCTACAGTTTATCTTGGAGCAATGACGGCACTAAAATTGCCGCAGCATGTTACAATAACAGCGTTAGATTATGGGATATGTCCACTCTGGATATTGACCATGATATTGAATCAATCAACAAGCAATTATCCATATTCCCAAACCCGACAAAAGACATATTTGAAGTAAAATACCAAACAAACAACCCGGGTACAGTAACAATTCAACTAATCGATATCACAGGCAACATTGTCTCGGAATCAAATCAAGGCTATAAAATTGCCGGCAAACACCGAACAAATATTGACATCAAGCTCCTCCCGGCAGGTTCGTACAGATTGCTTGTTAAAACAGGCGATGAATGTTTTTCAGAACCGGTTATAAAATTGGATTAGCAAAAGATCCTAATTGATCATTTTCAATAAGCCTGAGCCCTTCTCTAACACCACTCCACCTTTTCCAAGGAGGAGTGCCGATGGGCGGGGTTGTCATGCACGAGTATATGCACGCATCCCTTAATCAATTGTAGAGACGCCCAATTTGGGCGTCTCATTACCTATCTGACAACCACAAACTTCACAACCCTTGAATCCGCATTAGATTCAATCAAAACATAATAAGCCCCGTTGCGGAGATTCCGGCTGTCAATCATATAAGAATGCGAGCCGGCAACAAATAATCTCTCATTAAATAAGGACTGAATCTTTTGCCCTTTTGAATTATAAAGGCTCGCTGTGATCTTTAAATCCGCCCCCAAACTAAAATTCAGCATAGTATTTTCAGAAGCAGGGTTGGGTGCACCAGAATAATCATTAAAAAATTGCTCCGCCTCCCGAACAGAACTAAACATAGCATTTTCACGTCCCGGCGATCCGAGATTCTCCCCGGAAGCTTTCCAATATTCCCCGTAAAGATTACTCCTGAACGGATTGATTAACTCCATACTTCTTCCCGTCCCGTCGCAAGCAGTCGGCCAAGGCGCTATATATGAATAATCTACAGAGTCTATAAGCTTTCCGGAACGATCATATAAACGAACTTGATCGTCGTTACTCAATCCAAAATCAAAATTCCCGATGAAATTATCAATATCATAAAATTCTTAAAAAGCCGCGCTGTCTCTGCACAACACAAGATAAGAATCACCTGCAAGTTCAGTCCCTGCCGGCAGGACATATTGACGATTGTAATCATCGTCCTTAAATGTCCAATAGCTTATATCAATTCCTGATTTCCCGGGATTATATAACTCGACCCAATCCTTTGAATCAGCGTCATCAGCGGCATTATACATAATTTCATTGAATACAACAGTTGTAGATTCTCCGGTTTCTCGGAAATTTGCGATCAGTTCCGTGTTCGAATAAGATATAATCGAAATTGTTTTTTCATCACTCGAAACATCCCCCGTCCATCCGACAAACTCATATCCCGACGAGGCATAAGCAGTAATTTCTACCGAAATATCGTCGAAGTATACGCCTGACCACGGTACATCACTAATCAAAATAGTGCTGATTTTAACCGCTCCTGCCTTCTCAATATTTGAAGCAATTGACAGCACAAACGTCGAGTCTATTCCAAAAACATCACAGAGATTTCGACGATAATACTCCGGACGTTTTTCGGCAAATATTCGAATATCATTGATATGTCGATTCCACTCTGATGCTGCACCCGACCATTTTTTTTGCTGTCTGGGAATAAGGGGTCGAACAAAATCTGCGAGACTGTCAATAATCGGGATGATATTTTCGGAGAGAAAAGCAGTATTCAGTAGATCAGCGGTTCGATTCAAATAATCCTCCTGAAATTGTTGATTATCAAACATCCCGCGCATCAGAATCCCGACATCTGAGTCCACATCTCTCGCATCAACAAATTTTTTCCAATCGTATGAGGACGAACCGACGCCATAAGACATATCCATATCATAAGGAATCCACTGCCATTTCTCAGCGTTTGCCGGCGAGTTCCACAGACGGAGATTGTTTCTCGGCCAATCAAAATTCGCGCTGTAAATCTCAAAAGTCAGATAATCAATGAAATTTTCAATATCAAGAACGGAATCTACATAAAGGAAGTTAGTATCGGAACCCAAATCAGTTTCGGAAACATAAGCCAGCAATTCGTCGAATCCTTGCCTCGTACCGCTTGCAAAGAGAGTGTCGCCTCCGATATAATTTATCGAACTCAGCGGACCAGCATTCTGCCTGCTCACATAATCCTCATCAATTTTCTCTCTAATACCAATAATTCCCCAAAAATCTCCGTTCAGAAAATGTACTGCCGGACGATACTCCGACATCCTGAGAGTCGGAACAATCTTTATCAACTCAGACAAAAAACCGTCCCGAATAACAGAGCGAACCCATTCCTGCCCGCCGTTCCTCAAAACGATTTTATCAAAATCAGGAAAGCTCTTATCAGCTAAAAACGGATAATCAAATTTAGAATTCTCATAAGCGTTTCTCGCGTACAGGCGGATAGATTTCTGACCAAACGAGCGGCTGCCGGCTCCGTGAATTCTCAGCCCGGCTTCAGAACCGTATGCATATTTCATGTTGTCTTCCCAAAAATCAAACCGGCAAGAAATCTCCTGCTTTGTCTGAATAACAGGATTATACACCCCGTTTTCCTCATCCCACAAATCAAGAGAATCGGCAGAAACGGCAAAAACCGGCAAATCAAAATCCTCATCAATAAAATAAGTTGCCGTCGCCGGAACGTTTTGCGCATGCAAACCGGAAATAACTGATGCTCGCAGCGTTGCAGTTTTCGTTATTTCAATCGGAATGCCGTCATACATCTGAGATTTGCTCGTCGGAATCGCTCCTTTGAGAGTATAATAAATATAATCGTCCTTAGATTCAGTCAAAATCTCAACACTGACAGAGCCTGCATAAAATCCGCTTGCCTGTGAAAAAGTCGGTTTTGGATAAAATCTTAACTTTGGATCAGCATTAGCTGAGCCGGGAGAAGCTGTTTCGAAATACATCAGTTCTGCTAATTTCAAACCCGATAATCCGTATGAAACATCCGTCAATTGAGAATCATATCCAATATTATCGATCAACTCCTCTGCAGAATTCCACAGATAAATAGACCCGCCCTTTTTGGAGAGTTTGAAATCTGTGTGGATTTCATTTGACGGAACGACTTGTCCGGCTCCGTCGGTATTGATATCAGCGTATTTTAAAGTCGCGGCTGATAAAGTCTTGCCGTTCAAACGAATTCCGCCCGCAATCCAATGAGTCTCTGCACCCGAATAAGCCAAACCGAGGAGCAGTTTTTTCGTTTGTGGAAAATATATGCTTTTGTCTTCCGACCAATAATAGCCGCCCGCCCAAGTGCAGGCATAGACGCTGTCGCCTCTTCTGATAAGCTTGATTTTACCCTCGGGATACCAACAATCGCGAACCTTCACTTTTCGCGACATTTCGCCGGATTTTGCCCGATCAATAATATTGAAATGATGCTCCTTCGGGGACGATACAAACATCCCGGCGAAAGCCGCGGAATGATCAATCCCGTCCCTGAGCATCAGACCGCACACATCTTCGCTGCCGCTCTTATTAATACTTGACACTTGAGTCTCAATCTCAAAATCATCCTCAATCTCTGTATAAAGATAATGAAAACTGTCCCGGTCAGTCTCGGCAATTGTCCCGCTGCCCTGAGCATTCAAGGCATACTTCCCTGTCCCGACGCGATTCTTACCGGAAGCGTAAATGAGGATATAAGAATGAGCCTGCAAAATTGTATCGGGCAGTGTGTAAGCATTCTGAGGATCGTCGGCGTTGGAGAGCTTGTAGCCGCTGAGATTGACAGCTGTATCGGCAGAGTTATAAAGCTCAATCCAATCTGATGTGTCGTAGTCCTCATCACGAATAGTTTCGAAGTTCGAGGGCATTATTTCGTTGATGATTATGTCGGCCGCAGAAAGGATGCCGGCGGGGAGAGACAGGAAGGCAGCGAAAATAATAAATAATATCCTTTTGCTCATGTTTTTGCCGTGAAAAATATATCAAATAGTGATGCAGAAAATTATCATTTTAGACGGGAGGGAGGAATAATAATTTTTGATTTCAGCGAAAATACCTATATTGTGATTTTGACAAATATATTAAATCTTTATTC
>JAQIDA010000062.1 GCA_027858275.1 Candidatus Kapaibacterium sp.
TTACAATCCCTATGCTTGAGTTGACGGTAGTCTTTGGCGGTGTCGTAATGCAGATTCTTGATGCTATGATTCCGTTGTTCTTGACGATTGCGATATTCAGGATGAGTGATCTAATCGGTGATTTCCTTGATAAAGCGTCGAGCAAAACTAAATCAACAGTTGATGACAATATGGTTCCTTTAGCAAGGAAAGCTATTAAAATCGTTACTGTAATTTTGGGCGGAATATATATATTGCACTCATTTGGTGTAAGTGTAGCACCTTTGCTGGCAGGGGTTTCCATAGGAGGTCTGGCATTTGCTTTGGCGGCACAGGATACTATTAAGAATCTATTCGGTTCATTTACTATATTCACGGATCAACCTTTTGAGGTTGGTGATTGGATAGTCTTCGACGGAACCGAAGGAACAGTTATTGAAGTTGGCGTAAGATCGACAAGGGTTAAAACATTTTGGGATTCTGTGATTTCAATTCCCAACGGCCGGCTTGCCGATATAAGAATTGACAATATGGGGCGCCGTGATTTTCGGCGATTCAGCACAAATATCGGTGTTACTTATGACACTGATCCCGACTCGATCGACGCTTTTGTACGCAAACTCAAAGAGATCGCCGATGAGCATCCGAAAGTGGATAACGACAATTATCAGATTCATTTGAATTCATTCGGGGAAAAATCAATTAATATTCTATTCTATATATTTTTTAAGACTGTCGATTGGACTAAGGAATTAGAAGCGAGGCATGAAGTTATGCTTTCAGCGATTCGAGCTGCGAAAGAATTGGACATCAGGCTGGCTTATCCTATCAGAGATTACTCAAAAGAACCGCCGCAATAGTGGCTTACAGAGAATTCATCAATACAATAGAGGTTTGTCGAACTCGTTTCTCAATGTATTATTTATAACTTAACAAACGGAAAATATGCAGCTCCGGTGGAAAAAAAATAAGCCTTCGGCTCAACAAAAGAAATTTTCTATTACCGGAGATCCTGTCTCTGATTTGGACAATTTGATTTTGTCTTGCAAAGAGAACTTGGAAGAATTTGATGAAAATCGGATTCGCAAGGCGTTTAGATGGTGCATCCTTGCTCATGAGAACAATATTCTCCGGAACGGGAAGCCCTATTACACACATCCTCTGTCGTTGGCACACATTGTTATAGCGGAAATACCTCTTGATGAGGTTTCTGTAATAGCCGCACTTTTGCATTCTGTTTTATCTCGGAAAACCAGATACAGCTATAAAGATATTCAACTGGAATTCGGCAAAACTGTTGCTGAAATCGTAGACGGAATGGGCAAAATGAGATATGTGCAAGATCATAACATAGAGCAGATGGAGAACTATCGCAAGCTTTTGCTGTCATTGTTCAAAGATGTTCGTATTATATTGCTGAAGATCGCTGACAGTGTTGATAATATGCGTACACTTCAATTTCAGCCTCCGAAGAAACAAAAACAAACAGCAGATGAGACAATTCAAATTTATGTACCATTTGCTAATAGATTCGGACTCGGTTCGTTGAAATGGGAAATGGAGGATTTGGCTTTTAAGTATCATCATCCTACTGAATTCAAGGAGATCAGAAGCAATCTTGAGTTGTCGCTGGCGGAGCGTGAGCAATATCTCGAGGACTTTATCGCGCCCATTAAGAGGCGTTTACAGGAAGATAAGCTACTCAGCAAACGCAATCTGTCGATCGAAATCAACGGTCGAGCCAAGCATATCTATTCGATTTATAACAAGATGCGCATTCGGGGTTTGCCGATGGACGAGTTGTATGATTTGTTTGCCGTGAGACTAATTTTGGATACGGAAGAAGTATCCAATTGTTATGCGGTTTACGGTATTATAGCGGATATATATAAACTTGTTCCTGAGACTTATAAAAACTATATCGCCAAGCCTAAAAAGAACGGCTACAGATCGATACATTCCGCGTTCTTCGGCAAGGATCAACGGGCTGTTGAGGTGCAGGTCAGAACAAAAGAAATGCACTTTGTCGCCGAGCACGGTGTAGCATCTCATTTCAATTACAAGCGCGGCGCACTGCCGGCTCAAACTGTTCTCGATAATGAGAATTTAAATGACTGGGTTGAATTGGTAAGAACGATTTTCCAAAAAGTCGGGAACGAATCTGTTGATGAATTGCTGGACAGCGTACGAACCAATTCGTTCAGAGATGAAATATATGTTTTCACTCCTTTAAAAGAATTTAGAGTTTTGCCGAAAGGTTCTACTCCCGTTGATTTCGCCTATTCCATTCATACTGAAGTCGGGATGCATTGTATCGGCGCAAAATCGAACGGCAAGATCATTCCTTTGGACTATAAATTACGCAGCGGTGAGCAAATCGAAATTCTGACCTCTGATCAAAAACAACCGAATAAGGAATGGTTGAAATCTGTTGTCACGCACCGCGCGAAATCTCATGTTCATAAATATTTAAAAGATATTGAAGACGACAGTGAGGCAAGAGGCAGAAAGATATGGGATAATATTGTCAGCAAGCTTGAACTTGATCTTAGTTACAGGGATCTGACATATATAGTAAATTCGTTGAACTACTCTGACATTAAGCAGTTTTTCATAGAATTAAGCAAGGCGGGAATGGACTTAGGGATTGTATCGGACTATGTAAAAGATGTTCTCGCAAAGAGAGAGAAGAAATCTAAGAAAAAGAAAAACAAACTCGCTAAGAAAAAGAAAAATGGTAAAAAGTCCGTAAGCAATCACCTCAGGAAAAAGTATATCAATATTGAATATGCAGCATGTTGCAGCCCTATTCCCGGTGATACAATTGTCGGTGAGATACTGCCGGACAAAGTTGTAATACATCGCAATGAATGCCTTCATGTCAAACAAACAATGCGTTTCAACAAATCAAATGTAGTCAGTTTGGAATGGGTTTCTCTGGAGGAAGAAGAGTTTGACGTAAAAATTATTATTAAGGCGGCCGCTTCCCCGTCGCTTATTAATGACATAACGAAAAAGCTCGCGCTTCAGCCGGAAATAAAAATTAACGGTTTGAATTTCAATACGAAAGACGATGAATTCAATGGGGTGCTTGACGTCAGTCTGTCCGATGCCGAAGATTATATTTTATTGAAAGAAAATCTCAGCGGTATTGAATCTGTTAAATCTGTATCGCGCGGCTCGGAAGTTTGAAACTTCGAAAAAATCTTTATTTAAATATCAATAGTCTTTTAAAATCTTAACGAGTTTGGCGACTGCTTTGCCGCGGTGGCTGAGTTTATTTTTTAACTCGGCACCCATTTGGGCAAAGGTCTGCTCATAGCCGTCAGGCACGAAAATGGAATCGTAACCGAAGCCCTCTTCCCCGCGTTCTTCTCTGATAATTTTGCCGGGACAAACGCCGTGTACATAGATGGTCTCCGTTCCGTCTTTGAAGCAGATAACTGTTCGGAATTGGGCCGTTCTC
>JAQIDA010000164.1 GCA_027858275.1 Candidatus Kapaibacterium sp.
AATATTGCCGTTCTCGTCGCGACGTTTTTCTATTTCGGCAAATCGTCTTAGCCTCAATTGAACAAATTTAATAAAAGATTTCCACTTTTGCCGAAATAAATTCATCCCTCTCCGGAATAAACGTATCAATTCTTATTTTAGTCATATTCAATTCAGAACAAGTCCGAATATTATTCAGAGCCTTCCTTTAGCGGAAGTGATATTTTCCAGGGCTTTTTGGGTGCGGGCTTTTTCAGAATTCGCTTCAGAATCCATAAGTTATTAAGTCGCACATCTTTATAAGTATATCCTTTGGCCTGTGCCCATTCGGAAAGATTCTTGATTACAGTTGAACATTCAACAATCTTCATTTCTTCCTGCTTATATTTTTCATCTTCTTTTACAAGAAAACCATATTTCTCAGCGTTTTCCATCAATTCTTTAGTTATGACAATGCGTAAGATATAGCGAGAAGTTTCTTCGTTCATAAACAAATCAAAATAATCATCTGCTTTCTGATATCCCAAACCTGTGGTCACTCTGTGAGGTCCCATATTATAACCGGCAGCGGCAAGAAACCATGATTTAAATTCATCGTATCCGGATTTTAAATATTTCATCGCGGCGTAAGTGCTTTTTTCAGGATGTCTTCGTTCGTCAACATAATTATCAATTATCAATCCCATTTTTTTGCCGGTAGAAGGAATAAACTGCCAAAGTCCGACAGCTCCTTTTGATGATCGAGCCATATACAATGCACTTTCGGCAACAGATACATATTTGAGATCAGAAGGCATTCCCAATTCTTCCGTTATGCGGTCATACATTGGGAAATATCTGCCTGCTCTTTTTATATATAGCATCATTTGCCCGGGTTTTTGCAGCATCAAATAAAATTCGCGTTCGGCTCGTTCCTTGACTTCGGGAATATCTAAAGGGACTTTTTCGCCGCAAAATGTCAATTCATCAGGCAATTGGATTGTTGATATAAACTCATTGAATTTGGTCAGAGACGCGTCTCCCTGATTGTCTGCGGTTTGCTGTTTATCTAAATTTTCACTGACTGACTCACTTGTTTCGCAGCAAGTAAAAACCAGGATAAAAACAACAAGTAATAATTTTTTCATTGACGGGACTCCATTTTATATTTTTATTTTCTTTTTTTGTTTAATCGGGCGTTGAATTTTTACCTCTTGTTCACACCAAGATCTTTCTCTCTCGTCATTGGTCGCGATAAGCAAAGCCCCGCCTGACGCGGCATGGTTTCTCACTATTTCCTCGGCAACGACTATACCTTCCGAATCAAGGTTTGTACTCGGTTCATCGAGAAAGAGTATCTCCGGATTGTGCTGCAGGGCGAGAACAAATTTCATCCTCTGCTTCATCCCTGAAGAAAACTCTGAAATCACACGGTTTTGATATTTCAATATTCCGAACTGCTCTAATCTGCTTTGATTCATCTCATCATTATTTTTGAGACCTCGCATATCAGCAGTAATTTTTAATAGCTCCTGAGGAGTGAATTCATCGTACAAATTTAGATACGGCGATACAAAGCCGAAGTGACGATTGAATTGTTCTTTTTTTAAAAGTTCAGCGTTCAAGCTTAGTTCAACAGCTCCTTCACTCGGTTTGAGTAGGCCTGCACAGATTTTCAGCATGGTAGATTTGCCACTGCCGTTTTTGCCGGTCAGAGCTGTAACAGCCGAATTTGTCAAATCAAATGACATATCCCGAAACAGGAAATTGTGCATTCGAAAAGACTTCGCGACAGCTTTTATATTCAAATGAAAATCATTCATATTCTTGATTAACTCCGATCATCTGATTACGGCAAATTTACCGAGTTTAATTTCATCTTTATATGTCACTTTGAAAATATATATGCCGCTCGACAGATCGTTCGGGATATTATCCCATCTTACGACTCTGATCAAATTATCGGAAAGAATCGGCAGATCAGCAGAATATACAGAGACCATATCAGACCTCATAATACTCAAATGAGCGATGTCGTTAATCATGGCGTTCGACGGCAGAGGGAAATTCATGGCTTCCTCTGTCCCCGACTTATACGGATTTGGATAAGCATAGGCCATCCCGGTCGTGCAATATCCTGAATTTATATATATCGAATCAATGATGTCTGTCTCGGCTTCGACACTGTAAAAATATGCCGTGCCCGGCACAGGTCGCATACCGGCGCTTCCGTCATTTTCGGAGCAGAGTATTGAGAACATATTGCGTTTGAGTTTGTTCTGAACTATTGCCGATTTCATATCCGGATTAACCAGAATTATCGACAGGGTGTCATCAGTATTTGTTGATTTGCTTGGCAGAATGAAGGAATACATTCTAAATTCAAACAATTTCAGCCTGCCGTCCTTGTTTGTCGAAATATCGGAATCAAACAAAATTGGATCTTCGTTCAAATAATTCGGAAGTGTCGGGAACTCGTCGGCATGATCAAAGAATTCTCCGGGAATCGCGCGATCTCCGGTATAATAAAGCCAAGGGATAAAATCACGCCATGCTGCTGTCAGGCTGCTGCCCTGCTCTTTCATGGCGGAGTCCAATGCGCTGTATCCGTCAATGTCCTCGCCGATTAATTCAAACATTCTCAAGAAAACTCGGTCGCCGAATTTCTTGTGCATAAATTGTCCGAATATCGCGTATCGGTAGCCTACTTTGTCATCGCCAAAACCAAAGGGATATAAATCGGAGCGAAAAAACAAATCGTCAACGAATTGTATATAATCTCTCGTATCGGGATAAACTCTGTATTCCATCCATGAACTGACCATTTCGTTGAGCATAATACTCCAAGGCTGTTGCTCTCCGTATGATAATTGGATGGCATGGTGATATTCATGCGCAGCGGCAATCTTCATCGCCTGAATTCCTGTTTCATAATACAGGGCTTGCATCTTTCCCATAAATTCAACAGAATCTTCGGGGCTGTAGTTGTTATCAATGAATATGAAAGTTGTAAATCTCTCAAATTTATGCGGATCATTTACCGGATCAGGATCTTGAACAGTCAAACCGTAAAATGGGGTCGGAGTTTTGGAAAAATCTATAATATAAACATCAAAAGCTTCCGAGCCGCCGAGTCCTTTATCCGAAAGCGGAGACATAAATCCCATTGTGTCTACCTCAACCGAATGAGTATAATCAAAATAAAAGGCTACTGAATCAATATAATCAGGAATTGTGTTGTTGTTGTTGTCTGCTAAATCGACCGCGTTCACTCCGGATGTGTCATAATGAATCAGGAACTGACCGGAAGCAGATTCATATTGAAGCTGTTTTTCAGCGCGTCCGTCGGACGCAATAGTCATACCCGAAGCTCGAAATTCCGCATAACTAAGAATAGCAGATTTGTGATCGGGGGCGAAGGGATAAGGGGGATCTTCTGCCTGTGAGTCAAAAGCTGACAGCCCGAATGCCAATAGAAAAACAAGAGAATAATATATGTGACTAAATTTCATTAAAGACTCCGAAATTTGCAGCGTTACTGATGAATTTATAAAACGATTACCTTGTTAAACAAAACGATTCGAGCGCGATGTTCGAATCGTTAAATAATATTAGGCTTTTTTTGATCATTGATTATCTGAACATTTCCTTGATCATGCCCCAAGTGTTTTTTACGCTGTTGACTTCCAATTCGGCAGTGACAGTTTGATCGTATAAGCTTGAGCTTCCGTCTTTCAAGATGAAATTGAGACGATAGCTGTAATTCTTTTTACCTAATAATTTATCGTCATCGTCCGATCCGTCTTTCGAGAAGACTACTGTATTGTCGATGAATTCATAACGAATTCCCGCTCCTGCGGCCTGTTCCTCACCAATGACGCTAAAAGCTGAGTTTTCACAAGACCGTTGGATTTCATATTTAGCAATCTCGCCTTCACTCGGCGCCATCCAACTCAGAGTCACGGAATTGCCATCAGTTTTAGCTGAAAATTCATCAAGCTTTATCGAGCCAGCAAGCAGAGTGCTAACTCCGAGAACCATCAACAAGATATAGATTTTTGTTTTCATAAGGTCAATTTATGGATTTGAAACCAATTTTACAAGTTATTTATTACTTATCTGCCTGAAGGATTAAACGATCAATATAAAATTTTCGTTTAATCCTTCCCAAAATGTATCATATCGGCTCCAAAACCTTATTGTTTGCAGAGAGATACACTCAAATCTGAGATGCAACAATAATCGTACCGAATTAAAGTCGAGAAAGATATTTTTTAATTTATACTTCTTCTTGCTCGCTATCTTCAGAGTCAAAGCAAACATTTCGAGAAAAGGCAAAAAAATATCGCCCTAAATAATTAAAGTTCTTAATAAATAGCTCGAAATATCTTAAATTTGTTTTTGATGAAAACTGTAAACATAATAATAGGAATAGGTTTGATATGAAGGAACAGGCATTAGACAGAAATTTAAGATATGCAAAAATCGAAACTCAGGCGGATTATAAAACCGAAACAACTCACAGTTCAAAAAAACAGTTCACTCTCGGAAATTTGTTGGTCAAAGAGCTTAAAGAGCTCGGTATAGATGATGTGACAATTGATGAGCATTGCTATATAACCGCTTGCATTCCGAGCAATGTTCCGAGTGACCATCCTGCTTCGGGCAAAGTCCCGGTTGTAGGTTTCTTGGCTCACATGGACACTTCTCCGGATGCTCCCGGCAATAATGTTAAACCTCAGATTATTGAGAACTATCAGGGCGGGGACATTGTTTTGCCTACAGATACTTCTGTTATAATCAAAGAATCAGAGAACAAAGGCTTGAAAAAATGCTATGGTCATACTCTTGTCACCTCAGACGGCACCACGCTGCTCGGAGCTGATGACAAAGCAGGTATTGCCTATTATGACAATGGCAGAAATATTATTGAACGACAACACGATTATTCACGGCGATATTAAAATTGGGTTTACTCCCGATGAAGAAATCGGTAAAGGCACTATATATTTCGATTTGGAAAAATTCGGCGCAACGGCTGCTTACACTGTCGACGGCGAATTGCCGGGTGAACTGAACAAAGAAACTTTCTCGGCTAATCACGCAATCATCACTGTGGAAGGCCGCGACATACATCCCGGAACAGCAAAGAATATCATGATTAACTCTATTCGTGTGATGTCTGATATAATCGCCCGTTTACCGAAAAACATGGCTCCGGAAACTACTGAAAAATATGAACCTTTCATCCATCCGCATGATCTGGAAGCATCCGTACTTAATACTAAGATGAGCATGCTCTTCCGTGATTTTGATACTAAGGGTCTTGATACACAAAAAGAAATCGTCGAAAAAATTATCGATGAAGTGCAAAAAATGTATCCTAAAGCAAAGATTAATCTGGAAATTATCGAAATGTATCGCAATATGCGCGACGAACTCGACAAAAACCCCAAAGTTCTCGAATGTCTCCGGGAAGCTGCCGACGAAGCCGGAGCTGAACCGTACTGGGAACCTATCAGAGGCGGCACGGACGGATCGCGACTGACAGAAATGGGACTGCCGACGCCGAATATTTACGCCGGAGGTCAGAATTTCCACAGTCGCCAAGAGTGGATGTCAGTCAACGGTTTGAATGTCGCTGTCAAAACATTGGTCAATCTCGCCCAAAAATGGGTAGAAAAGAGCAAATGAGTTAAGTGCTCGCATTAAATAAATTCGTAAAATACTAACAGGAGAACATCGATGAACACAGTTGAATATGTCTGGGTCGACGGGACAAAACCCACAAAAAAACTAAGATCAAAAATCAGAGTTTTCGATTTTAACGGAACTGCGACGGGACTTCCTTCAATCCAAGATCCGAAAGCACTCTGGCATTTTGACGGATCAAGTACCGGACAAGCTCCGGCAGACAATTCAGATTTAGTTCTCAGACCTGTTAAGTCTTATAATAATCCAATTGACAACAATGTCATTTTTCTGTGCGAAGTTTTGAATCATGACATGACTCCTCACACGACAAATGCCCGCGCTGCGTTGGAAGATTTGGCCATCAAAACAAAATCTTTAAAGCCATGGTTTGGTTTAGAACAGGAATACTATATATGCAAAAACGGACAATCAATAGCAGTTGAACAACTGCACTTTATGACTCCTGACGAAGGTGCTTATTTCTGCGGAGTCGGCAGTGAATATGTCTTTAACAGAGATATGATCATGGAGCATTTGAATATTTGTGTGAACGCGAAACTCAAAATATCGGGCGCAAACGCGGAAGTAGCTCCGGGGCAGTGGGAATACCAAATCGGAGCCGCAGACCCTCTGACTGTTTCTGATGATCTGTGGATCGCCAGATGGTTTATGGAAAGATTGTCCGAACGTTACAACGTCACAATCAACTATGACGCAAAATTGAACAAAAGTTACAACGGCAGCGGATGCCACATGAATTTCTCAACAGAGCCGATGAGAGACCGATTGATGCCTTGTGAGGATATTTGCCAAAAACTGTCGGAACAAATTCAGAAGCATTTGGATGTATACGGGCACGGTTACGAACAGCGATTGACCGGCATACACGAAACGGCATTTTATAAAGACTTCACTTGGGGTATCTCAGATCGTACGGCATCAGTGCGCATCTCTGTCGATGAAACATATATTGAAGATCGCAGACCGAATGCTAATATGGATCCTTACGAAGCAACTCGTGTGATGTTGGAAACTTGCTGCTTTTAATCAGTAAGATAATCAACACAATTATCAACAAAAAACCCCGACTCTTTCAGTCGGGGTTTTTGTTTGTAGGGGCGATGCCTGTGTGCTCGCCCGGCGTATCATAATTGTGTGCTTTTTTATATCGGTTTATAACATCGTGTTGCGCCGGGCAACCACAAGGGTTTGCCCCTACGGAAAACGGGTTAAGAAAAGACATCTGAATTTATTCGGGTTTAATCTAATCGGACTATTTGCAAATCAGAGTGCAGACATATTTGCCTTTTTCTTTTTTCCATTTCTGCCGACGTACTTTTCCGCTGCCTTTAATAATTGTACGCACTTCAGCTTTGTGCAAAATAGAAAGAGCTCGTCTAAGTGTCAGCCCCCTCACATCAGGTCTCTGAAAATGACGCAGTGAATCGCGATTGTTGTTGAAGTCACTTGTGTCGGCAACTTCGGCGAACACTTCGCAGGCTTTTGGTACTCTTTTGCCCGGTCGCGGTTGCTGCGAAATAATTACTCCTTCGGACTTGTTTGAAATAAAAGTCAGATTGATTTCTTCAAACAATTCCCTTGCTGCTTTTGCGCTCATTCCCTTGATTTGAGGTACATATATGGAGTCAATCTTTACGACTGCGAGAGTGTCGTTTGCTGCTTCTTTATCTTCACTTTCTTTGACAAAATCGGGAGAAACATTCACCCAACGCGAAGCAATGTTTCTGAAGATAGGTCCTGCAGTTGATCCGCCGTAATAACCGCCTCTCGGTTTATCTAATACAACAAGCATTGCAATTTTCGGATCTTCAGCCGGGAAAAAACCGGCGAAAGAAGCGTTGTAGTTTCTTTTTGAATACGCTCCGCCGGCCATCTGTTGAGAAGTACCGGTCTTGCCTGCAATAGAAACGCCCTTGATTTTAACTTTTTTACCCGTGCCGTGTTCAACGATACCGACAAGCAGTCGAGTCATGGTATCACATGTGCGCTTGCTGATAACTCTTCGTATTTTTTCAGGGCGGATTTTCTTCAAAATATTATTGTTGTGATCTTTGATTGTCCTAATCACATAGGGTTTCATCAATGTGCCGCCGTTAGCAACTGTTGCGTATGCCGATGCAATCTGCAGAGCGGTAACATTCATACCGTAGCCGTGACCGAGGTATCGTTTGTAATAAGCAGTAAATTTTTTAGGGTATCTCATTTGACCGGTAACTTCTCCGACCAGATCTATCCCAAGCTTATTACCAAATCCAAAATCACGATTATATTTATACAGTTTATCACTCGGTGTTTTGAAAGCGAGTTCAGAAAACACAATATTGCTCGATTGCTCAAATGCTTCTCTAAAAGTTATCCTGCCGACGGGGTGATCGTCACGGATAAAATAATCTTCAAATTCAACAAATCCGTTTTTGCCGTCCACAGTATCGTCAGGAGCCACAATTTTTTCTTCTAACGCAATTGCCGCAGTCATTAATTTAAATGTAGACCCCGGCTCATATACATCCGTAATCGCTCTGTTTCTCATAAACTTAGGATCGAAACCGCCGGGAGTATTCGGATTGAAAGTGGGATATGATGCCATTGCGAGAATTGACCCGTCCCTCGGATCGATTGCCACTACAGTACCCGATTCTGAGCGAGTCTTCATGACACCTTGCTGCAATTCAAATTCGACAATTTGCTGCAATTCAATATCAATTGTAAGCTCGAGCGAATGTCCGTGCTGTGCAGGAATCACAGGCAAGTCTGCTGTTTGTCTCAGCCGTTTTTCGCCGTCACGCTGCATAATCATATATCCCGGACGACCTTTTAACAGAGAATCGTATTTGAGTTCAATACCGGTCAGGCCGATATTATCAACATTTGTACATCCGATCACCTGTGAGGCGACTGAGCCGTATAGATAATTACGCTTGGCTTCGTTAATTTTTATAAAGCCGGAATCGACAATTGACACCAACTTCTCGTTAATATCAGGGAAATATCCTCGGCGAATCCATACGAATGTGCCGCTGTCAGAATCAATTCGAATTTCAATATTTTTCGGGGGAATATCCAGTATCTTGCCGAGATCATCACAGAGTTTCGCCTTGTCTTCAATGAAGGTAGGGTCGACTGCTATCGAAACACCTTTGATATTCGAGACCAACAGTTTTCCGTTTCGGTCATAGATATATCCGCGCACGGGGCTAAGCGGAATTTTCCTCTCATGCTGATTCTTGGCTCGAATCTTATAGCGCTGTGAATCAATTCCCTGTATAAAAAACAATCTGAATATCACAGCAAGAAAAGCCAAATTGATTAACAACAAGACAATCCAAAATCTTTTGAAATTTCTTTTTTTCGGGGCTTGATTTCCGGCGCTGTCAGTTTCTTTTTGCATCTATATCGGCGATTATTTGTCTATAGTAATAATTAATTAAGGGCCATATCCGAAAGGATATTGAGTTCTAAAGTCGTCAGGGCAATAATTCGGGAGTCTTAGCGGATTTTATCATTCCGAGTTCTTTTCGCGCTATTTCAGTGATTCTGCTCGGCGATTCAAGATCATTTACCCGCGAACGCAACATTTCGTTATAATTCATTACGGTTTGATAATCTTTTTTCAATTTGCGAATTTCATTCAATAACTTATCGGTCTCAATTACATTGCTGATATAGACTACTGTGAGAAAAGCGGCAAAAGCAATACCGCCCAGTATGCTCCATCTCGGCATCCCCTGTGCTTTTTCCTTGGTCTTTGGCTTGTCCGTACTTTGTCCCATAACAATATCACGATAATGATTAATTCTACAAGTCGAAATATAATGACTTATTTTAATAAACCAACAATTATTAATGAATTAATAAAAATAATTTGAAATGCTCAAACCTTGATCGATACCTTTTTTCTTATATATTTGTATAAACCGTTAAAATAGTGTATCTTTGTAAATGCTTAGAAATGATTTACTTCTTCATATTCAAATAATTAATTCGGGTTTGTCATTCTTTGCTTAAAATTTACTTTTTGTTAACTGAT
>JAQIDA010000206.1 GCA_027858275.1 Candidatus Kapaibacterium sp.
TTCCTAGAAAATCTTCTAAGCTTCAGATATATACTACCCGTACCGCAAACCGACACAGGTAGTCAAGGAGAGAATCCTAAGGTGCTCGAGTGAATCATGGCTAAGGAACTCGGCAAAATGGTCCTGTAACTTCGGGAGAAAGGACGCCCCGAGCAATCGGGGCCACAGTGAATAGGCCCAGGCGACTGTTTATCAAAAACACAGGGCTTTGCCAAATCGAAAGATGATGTATAAGGCCTGACACCTGCCCGGTGCTGGAAGGTTAAGAGGGGGAGTTATTTCTTCGGAAAGAAGCTCTGAATTGAAGCCCCAGTAAACGGCGGCCGTAACTATAACGGTCATAAGGTAGCGAAATTCCTTGTCGGGTAAGTTCCGACCTGCACGAATGGTGTAACGATCTGGGCACTGTCTCAACCGCGAGCTCGGTGAAATTGTGGTACCGGTGAAGACGCCGGTTACCCGCACATGGACGGAAAGACCCCGTGCACCTTTACTGCAACTTACTATTGAGTTGAGCTATATCATGCGTAGGATAGGTGGGAGGCTTCGAAGCGGGACTTGTGGGTCTCGCTGAGCCACCGGTGAAATACCACCCTTGATATAGTTGAATCCTAACCCGGCGGAGTGGATCCGCGGGAACAGTGGTAGGCGGGCAGTTTGACTGGGGCGGTCGCCTCCTAAATGGTAACGGAGGCTTACAAAGGTCATCTCCGCACGGTCGGTAATCGTGCTTAGAGTGTAAAGGCAGAAGATGGCTTGACTGCGAGACCTACAAGTCGAGCAGAGACGAAAGTCGGTCTTAGTGATCCGGCGGCACTGAGTGGAAGGGCCGTCGCTCAAAGGATAAAAGGTACGCCGGGGATAACAGGCTGATCTTCCCCAAGAGTTCACATCGACGGGAAGGTTTGGCACCTCGATGTCGGCTCATCGCATCCTGGGGCTGGAGAAGGTCCCAAGGGTTTGGCTGTTCGCCAATTAAAGCGGTACGCGAGCTGGGTTCAGAACGTCGTGAGACAGTTCGGTCCCTATCCTGTGCGGGCGTAAGATACTTGAGGGAACCCGTTCTTAGTACGAGAGGACCGGAATGAACGTACCTACGGTGTACCGGTTGTGACGCCAGTCGCATTGCCGGGTAGCCAAGTACGTAAAGGATAAGTGCTGAAAGCATCTCAAGCACGAAACCTATCCCAAGATTAGGTATCTCACATCATAAGATGGTAAGAATCCGGGGAGACTACCCGGTTGATAGGCTTTATGTGGAAGCGTGGTAACACGTGCAGCAGAGAAGTACTAATAATTCGAGGGCTTACCGTTAATTTTTATTTTTAGATGATTGTAAGATGAGCTTTTTATAGCGTTTTTCTTCATGACTCGGTGTTATTACTAATAAACATACACTTTTGAAACTTGATTACTACTCAAATAAAAATTGGATCATATTTCTTCCTGATTAAATAATACATCTTTATTGGTATCCTCTTTTATAAGAGTTATACCGAAAAAAAAATATTTCCCGGTGACTATTGCACAAGGGCCACACCTCTTACCATTCCGAACAGAGTAGTTAAGCCTTGTTGCGCCGATGGTACTGCTTCTTTCAGATGTGGGAGAGTAGGTCGTTGCCGGGTTTGTTTATAACGCCTTTCCGATTGTTTTCGGGAAGGCGTTTTTTTTGTTTAATACCATATTAAGAAGAAATAGGACACTGATGAAAGTGTCCTACATCGAAGAAAAGATTATAAAATATTTCCCGGTTACTACTGCACGAGGGTAACAGGTTTTAGCATTCCGAGCAGAATAGCAAAGACGATGCGCCGATAAAAATGATAAAGATCCAACATAGAGTTATATTAGACTTTTTGTTTGCAATAAAATCAATTAAAAGTTTGTTAAAGAAGAAAGATATTCATAATTTTATAATGTTGAGTTCAATAATATTTTCTAATAGTACCTTTCCCTCATTGATATATAGAAATTGAGAATAATTAAGGACCAAGAGTATGAATGATAGTGAAAAACAAAAAGTTACAATTACCATCAACAAAACAACAATATTATCAATAATAACAATAAGCATATCTTTACTCGCTATATTAATTTCTGTTATAGTAATAAGTAAGTAATTGAAGCGGCCATTCCGAACAGAGTAGTTAAGCCGATGCGCCGATGGTACTGCTTCTTTCAGATGTGGGAGAGTAGGTCGTTGCCGGGTTCTTTTTATAACGCCTTTCCGATTGTTTTCGGGAAGGCGTTTTTTTTCTTAATCCTCAATAAAAGATGTCAGACACTCAAGAAAGTGTCAGACATCGAAGAAAAACCCAACAAATTCTCCTCCTAATCCCGTATATTTGTATCAGTTAATAAAAAAGATACAGCGGAATCAATGAACATTGCATTTATCAGATTTCTGTCAAAACGATTTTCTTTATCAGGCAAGCGTAAGAGATTTTTAAATTTCTCTCGCGGGGTTGCGTATATAAGTGTGACTCTCGGCGTTATGGCATTGATTGTCTCGCTGGCCGTACTCGACGGTTTTGAAAAAATGTTGATGGATAATGCGGTTAAGTTTATTTCCCACAATACTGTGCGAAGATTTGACAGTAAACCTTTTGAAATTGATCCTCTGCTTATGAAAAGCATCAAGAGTTCAGGAGACTTCCTGAAAGCTATCCCTATAGTTGAGCGCAAAGGTTTGATCAGAGCCGGAAGATTCGTTGAGGGCATTTTGATGAGAGCTTCTGATGATGATGCCGGGTTAGAAAGCATCAAGGATAATATCATTGAGGGTAAATACGGATTCGATTCAGCAGACAGCAAGGATGTAATAATAGGCAAGCGGTTAGCAAAAAAATTAAATGTTACAGTTGATGACAGCATCATCCTTTATGCCGTTAGTGCGAAAGATGTTGGCGGAATGAACTTTCCTGAAATCAATAAATTTCGAGTAAGCGGCATATATGAAACCGGTATGGCAGAATATGATGACATCAATATTTATATGCCTTATGGTACTGCCTTAAATTTTTTCAAATTACCGGTTGATAATTATTCGAAAATTGAAATAATCCTGAACGATCCGAGCTCAGCAGATCAATATAAACAAGAATTACAAGAAGAACTACCGTATCAATATTATGTATACTCCGTATTCGATATACACAGCAATCTGTTTTCATGGATTGAGATCCAAAAAGCCCCGATTCCGCTAGTTCTTGGATTGATAAGTCTGGTCGCGGTTTTGAACATCGTTACTATCTTGCTGATTACAGTTGTTGAGAAGACTTCGGCCATCGGGATTCTCCGTGCAATCGGAATGAATAATAAGGGGATTATGTCAGTGTTTGTTCTGCAGGGCTTCACAGTCGGTGCAGCAGGGACGATCAGTGGTTGTTTGCTTGGTTTTATTTTGCTTTTCCTGCAACAGACCTTTAATATTATCACTCTCAAGGGTGAAATTTACTTCCTTGATTCAGTTCCGGTTGATATGAGTATTTGGCATTTTGTTGTAGTTGGCGGCATATCGTTGTTTATGTCTCTAGGAGCGACAATAGTGCCGTCATACATTGCTGTGAAAGTCAATACTATTTCGGCAATTCGTTATAAATAAAATCTCAGTAATTAAAATATGGATTCTGTTCATGTTATTGAGGACAGACAGCGTTTAGCGGACTTTCTTAATGAAGATTAGAATTAAATTTGTTTTGTACCTCATTTTTATATTATCTTACATTAAAAAAATTGAGTATATATGAAATTATCAGAACTTCTCGAAGCATATCCTTACAGCGAAAAATTCCGGTATTCAGATATAGAAATTAAAGATATATGCTATGATTCGCGGAAATGCAAACCGGGATCAATGTTTATTGCTGTCCGGGGAGCGGTTACTGACGGTCATAATTATATTCAGTCTGCTGTTGACAAAGGGTCGAGAGCAGTATTAGTTGAGGAATACCCGGCTAATATAGAAGATTTTTCAGATATAGTCTTTATTAAAACTGACAACTGCCGACTTGCATTGGCTGACCTCTCGCACAAATTTTACAACTATCCTTCTCGTGATGTTAAGATGATCGCTGTTACCGGGACTAATGGTAAAACCACGATTACATATATTCTTAAATCATTATTGGAAGACGCCGGGATAAAAACCGGAATTATCGGTACAACCGGGATCTTTGCGGGAGACGAGAAAATCCCTGCGACTCATACAACTCCGGAATCATTAGAATTGTGTCAGCATCTTGTATTAATTAGAGAAAAGAAAGTTGAAGCAATTGTTATGGAAGTTTCTTCCCATGCCTTGCACCAACACAGAGTTCGAGGAGTAGAGTTCAACGCCGGAGTTTTTACAAATTTGACTCATGAACATCTTGATTATCATAAAACTTTAGATGAATATGCAGCCGCTAAAAAGATTTTATTCGATATGTTGCCGGAGGACTCAGTAGCCGTTGTTAATTCTGATGCAGAATATGCAGAATATATGTTGAAGGATTGCAAATCTGCGAAACAGATCAGAGTCGGGAGATCGGAGAAATCAGATATATGTATACGAGATGAGAAACTCAACATAAATTCCTCTGAATTTTCACTTAGCGAGAATGGATATATATCTGACTATTCAACAAAACTTATCGGCAGATTCAATATTGATAATGCCTCGCAGAGTTTAGCTCTTTGCGCATTTGTGACAGGTCGTGATATTGAGGACTTGAAAGATTCGACAGCCAAAGCTAAAGGCGCGCCCGGCAGAATGCAGAGAACAAATTTGAAAAACGGTTCGATCGGAATTGTTGATTATGCGCATACACCTGATGCTTTGGAAAAAGCTTTGACGGCATGTCGTGATATACTTGAAACGTCAGGTCACGCAGATTCGAATTTATATTGCGTGTTCGGTTGCGGCGGAGATCGCGACACTGCCAAGCGTCCGATAATGGGGGAGCTGTCAGGCAGAATAGCAGACTTTTCATTAATAACAGACGACAATCCTCGCACTGAAGATCCCGGCAGAATAATTGAACAAATTTATAACGGAGTCGGTCGAAAAGAAAAAAGCAAAATTGTTATGATCTCTGACCGTCGTGAAGCTATAGGCTCTGCCGTAAAATTGGCCGGAGAGAATGATATAATTCTCATCGCCGGGAAAGGGCATGAAGATTATCAAATAATCGGAACTGAAAAAACTCATTTTGATGATCGTGAAGAACTCGAGAAGTTTAGTTGAAATAAGCGGATAGATACACATAAAAAGAATCCGCATTATTAGTGATAATAATGCGGAACTGACTGCCGGAATTACACAGGTGCTAACTGTTGTTTTTAGGTGGTATTATTGCGGGGTACGACAGAAGATCGCTAAAACTGTCGTGCTTCGCAATTCTTTTGGTGGACTTCATATTTCCCTCCGTTTGATTAGTTATAAAAATTAGTATGTTATTTACAAACAATCCCTGTGATTAGATGTAATTCCGGCAACTGCCGGCAAACATGAATTATTTGACGACAGCAGATCAGAGATTTGTATTTTTCAAATAACTTAAATTGCTAAATACTTGTGAATGATTATCGACTGAAAGCCGCTAACCATTCCCGAACGAAACCTGTGCTTTGCTGATACGGTATAGTTGGTTCGTAAGCGATAGTATAAATAACGGATACAGTGAGCAGTATAATTCCTGCTGCCATTGCGAATTTCATTTTCATGGTTTTCATGGTTCCTCCTCCGAGATATGTGCTCTTGAAATATTAGACAGAAGCCTTAACCTGTCTGTATTCTACAGTTCATAAATCATGCCGGGTATAATAAAGACATTTTTAACAGATGTTAAGTGCTTTAAATGCAAGCATTAACAGACACACAGGTTTGAAAGATCCTGATGATAACAGAGGTCGAAGAGTGTCAGGAAAGTTGACAGTAATTTGAAATAAACTGTGTAGTGTGGAATTCTCTTAACAAGTTTGATCATATCAGAAGAATATCAAAGGCGAGAGTTGCCTAAGACATTGTTTGATTTTAGATTCAAATATTAGATCAAGAATTATGATATATTAAAACTGAATAGTCGCCAGAATCGAATCAAATATTTCTTGAATTTCCTTTTGCGACGGTTGTGATTTGCCTGTTAGATTCATAGGCATCAGAGTAAATTCGTAATATCTGTTCATGGAAGATATAAAAACAGCCGAATTGCCTGAGGAAGCACCGCCGGATGAAGTGAATTGATAGTTGCCGAATTTAAGATTGCCGGCAAATAGCGAGCGAAATTTGCCTTTCTGTTTAACAGATCCGGCTGTCTTGGATTGTTTTTGATTGAGGAAATGCCGAGAAAGACCGAGCAGACCTTCTGTTTCAACAATATTATCAATTTTAGAATTGTTGTCCGCTGTAGAGAATACAGCAGTCAGAGTATAGTCGGGGTTGACAACAACAGCGAAGATATTTTCGGACATATCTTTTTCAACGTCTACGAAGAACCAGCCTTCGGGAAAGAAATCAATCATATCTCCTTTAGCCGAGCGAACTAATTTGTCAGACATCTTAATTGTCGGCTTTGGACTAAGTTTTATTTCTTGGACAGTATAATCATCCTCAATTTTCACAACTAAGCATGAATTGAAAGAAAGCAAAACCGTAATTATAAGCGAAAAAAGTATACTTTTCAGTTTCATATAAACTCTGTGATAATGATTGATAAGACATCCTTTGTCGAATAATAGATATAAACAAATAAGCCTCAAAAATATTGTTCACACAAGTACGTTATATCAGACACTCAGAGCAGTTCAGAGCTGCACGCAAAGCCGGTGCTGCCAAGTACGCAAAACAAGCAAAATTGAACCAAAATAATTTTGCTGAGCATTGAAAAAATGTTTTTTTTATCCGGTTTTTTCTCGTATCTTTGTTTTCTCGATTGTTAGCCCTGCTTCAATTGAGTTGTTTTTTGAAAATTTGATCAACGCAATAGAAATATTTTTAATAATCAGACATTATTGTTTGTTAGTTAAAAAATGTTTCGTAATTTTGTGCTTCATAAATCGGGCAGGTACCGAAGTGGTTAAACGGGGCAGACTGTAAATCTGCTGAGCTACGCTCTACGGAGGTTCGAACCCTTCCCTGCCCACACGATTTACGGAATAATTGTCGCGGGAGTAGCTCAGTTGGTAGAGCATCAGACTACCAAGCTGAGGGTCGCGGGTTCGAGTCTCGTCTCCCGCTCAAAAGACAATTAGAAAAGTAAATACCCGAAGTATAAAAAGCGTTGACTGTCGAAAATCTTTCAAGTTTTTCGGCGTAACACAGCAGACAGCGGTTTTGCCGTATTTGTCAGAAAAGAAAAGAAAAGGGTCGT
>JAQIDA010000214.1 GCA_027858275.1 Candidatus Kapaibacterium sp.
GAACGAGGTTGATATTTTTGAGATAACAGGAAACAAAACATTAAAGAAACTTATATAAAAACCATGTTTTTTTCGACACAAGCCCGGAAGTAGCGGCGATAGACAAATTGGTATATGAGCTGTATGGGTTGGATGAGGAAGAGATAGCGGTTGTTGAGGGGGGAGAGTAAAACCCGTAGGGGTGCCCCTTGTGGGTACCCGGGCAGAAGAGAAAGAATCACAAAAAAAACTGCTTATTATATCAACTTAGACTAAATTAGCATTGTTTTGATTTAGAAGAATGTCTTACGGGCTGAAAGCCCAACTCAATCTAGCCCGGGGCATCGCCCCGGGTAGCGAGAGATAATAATTATCGCCCTGAAAGGGCAGCTTAAACGGCAGTACTTGTTATCAAGCTGCCCTTTCAGGGCGATGATTGAGATTATTATTTCAATTGCCCCCGGGCATTGCCCGAGGCTGAATTAAATTAGGCTTTCAGCCCGCCGGAATTCGAGGATTTCGATACAATAACAACTCGGAAACTTGAGTTCTATAATGTGATATTTGCCCGCGTTAATTATTCGACAATTTCAAAAACAGCTGAGAATATTTACTAACCATTATTACCTTAAGAACTTATTGTCTCTTGTAGCGAAATAGACGACAAGAAATTAGTATTAATAAACTTTTATTTAAAATGTTTTTTCGAGAGCTGTAGAACGCAATTTTTCATTGCTTTTCTAATCCTTTTATCCCTTTGATTTTGCCTGTGGTAAGTCACGCCTACAACATCAATTTATACAGACTAATTATTTCCTTAAATAATTGTCATACCAAGTTCATAAAGCATTGTTGAAATTGAAAAATTCTTCGTAAATTTGTGGCTTGGATAAACTTAAATATTGAAATAACTATTTGCATATAATCACAGTTAATATAAATAAAACTATTTTTAAATTTGATTGGAGAATTTCAGAATGACTAAAAAAGTATTCGCGACAATCGACGGAAACGAAGCTGCTGCTTATGTTGCATACAGATGCAACGAAGTTTGCGCTATATATCCTATCACTCCTTCATCCAACATGGGTGAATGGGCTGACGAGTGGGCCGCAAAAGGTATTAAAAATCTTTGGGGTAATGTCCCTGAAGTAGTTGAAATGCAGAGTGAAGGCGGCGCCGCAGGTGCATTGCACGGTTCACTGCAGGCAGGTGCTTTAACAACAACATTTACCGCATCACAGGGTTTGTTGCTCAAAATGCCTAACATGTTCAAAATCGCAGGCGAATTGACACCAACAGTGTTCAATATCTCAGCTCGTACACTTGCTACACATGCATTGTCGATCTTCGGTGATCACAGTGATGTTATGGCTGCTCGTACTACAGGTTTTGCTATGACAGCTGCCGCATCAGTTCAGGAAACAATGGATCTTGGTTTGATCGCTCACGCGTCAACACTAGAGTCAAGAATTCCTTTCATCGCTTTCTTTGACGGTTTCCGTACTTCTCACGAAGTTGCCAAAATCGAATTAGTATCAGAAGATGTAATGCGCGAAATGATTTGCGACGATTTAGTTGCCGACCACAGAGTTCGCTCACTTTCTCCTGATCATCCTGTTCTTCGCGGAACTGCACAGAATCCTGACGTATTTTTCCAGAATCGCGAAACAGTTAACAAATTCTACGACGCTTGTCCTGATATTATCCAGAAAAACATGGACAAATTCGCTAAGTTGACAGGCCGTAAATACGAATTGTTCCAGTACGAAGGCGATGCAAATCCTGACAGAGTTATCGTGTTGATGGCTTCAGGTATAGAACCTGTCGGCGAAACAATCGAATATTTAAGAGCCAAAGGCGAAAAAGTCGGCGTTATCAAAGTTAGAGTTTATCGTCCGTTCGATATCAAACGTTTCATGGAAGCTATTCCTGCTTCTACTAAAGCTATCGCTGTCCTTGACAGAACAAAAGAACCCGGCGCAACAGGCGAACCGTTATACATGGATTGCGTAACTGCATTGCACGAAGGTATGAACAACGGTTGGGGATCATTAAAAGCTATGCCGACTATAGTTGGCGGACGTTATGGTCTTTCTTCCAAAGAATTCACTGCTTCGATGGTTAAAGCGGTATTCGAAAACTTGTCTCAGGACAAACCGAAGAACCACTTCACTATCGGTATCAATGACGATGTTACTTTCACAAGTTTAGACTTCGATCCTAAATTCAGCCTCGAATCTGACTCTGTTGTTCGCGCATTGTTCTATGGTCTCGGTTCTGACGGAACAGTCGGCGCTAACAAAAACTCTATTAAAATCATTGGCGAAAACACTGACAACTATGCTCAGGGTTACTTCGTTTATGACTCTAAAAAAGCCGGTTCACTTACAGTATCTCACTTGAGATTCGGTCCTAACCCGATCCGCTCTACATACTTGGTCAACAGCGCTAACTTTATCGCTTGCCACCAGACAGTATTTATCGAAACTTATGACATGTTGAAAGACATCGTCAAAGGCGGAACATTCTTGCTCAACACACCTTTCAGCAAGGAAGATGCTTGGTCAAAACTGCCTAAAACAGTTCAGCAGCAAATCCTTGACAATGAAGTTAAATTCTATGTTATTGACGCTCAGAAAGTAGCCGAAGAATCAGGAATGGGAAGACGTATCAACACTGTTATGCAGGTTTGTTTCTTCGCTATTTCCGGTGTATTGCCTAAAGACGAATCAATTGCAGCTATTAAAGATTCAATCAAAAAAACTTACGGCAGAAAAGGCGACAAAGTTGTCAATATGAACCTCAAAGCCGTTGATAACACTCTCGAAAACTTGTTCCAAGTTGATGTTCCTACAGCAATCAATGCTACTTATGATATCAAAGAAGGCGTTTCTGATAAAGCTCCTACATTTGTCAAAGATGTACTCAGCGAAATTATGTCATATCGCGGCGAAGATTTACCTGTAAGCGTATTCCCCTCTGACGGTACATTCCCAACAGGAACTACTAAATATGAAAAACGTAACATCGCACTTCAGATTCCGGTTTGGAATCCTGAAATTTGTATCCAGTGCAGCAAATGTGCTTTCGTTTGTCCTCACGCTTGTATCAGACCAAAAATCGCTGATGATGATATGTTGAAAGACGCTCCTGCATCATTCAAATCAATCGCTGCTAAAGACAAAGCATGGGCCGGCAAAAACTACGTTCTCCAAGTTGCTCCCGAAGATTGTACAGGTTGCGGCGTTTGTGTCGAAATCTGCCCTGCTAAAGACAAAAAAGTCGAAGGCAGAAAATCTATCAACATGGAACCGCAGATGCCGCTTCGCGAACAAGAAGTTGCTAACTGGGACTTCTTTACTGAAATTCCTGAAATGGACAGAAACCTTTTAACATTGTCTAAAATTCAGCATCAGCAATTACTGACACCATTGTTTGAATTCTCCGGTGCTTGTGCGGGTTGTGGTGAAACTCCATATATTAAATTAATGTCTCAGCTCTTCGGTGACCGCTCTATCGTTGCCAACGCTACGGGTTGTTCTTCAATCTACGGCGGTAACTTGCCGACCACACCTTGGACAAAAGACGCTAACGGACGCGGACCTGCTTGGTCAAACTCATTGTTCGAAGACAATGCTGAATTCGGTCTCGGCTTCCGCTTGGCAGCTGACAAACAGAACGAAATCGCACTTGATCTTATCGTCAGAATGAAAGATCAAATCGGCGCTGAACTCGTTGATTCTCTTTGCAATGCAGATCAGAGTGACGAACAGGGACTCGACGCACAGCGCGGCAGAGTTACTGAATTGAAATCAATTGTAGCCGGCATCGACAGCAAAGAAGCAAAACGCCTCTTGACTGTTGCTGATTACCTCGTCAAAAAATCAATCTGGATCATCGGTGGTGACGGTTGGGCTTATGATATTGGATACGGCGGACTGGATCACGTTTTGGCTACAGGCAAAAACGTTAACGTCCTTGTTGTGGACACTGAAGTATACTCAAACACAGGCGGTCAGGCATCTAAATCAACACCTTTGAGTGCAGTTGCTAAATTTGCCTCAAACGGTATGCCTACTAAGAAAAAAGATCTCGGCAGAATGATGATGGCTTACGGCAACATCTATGTAGCTGTGGTTGCTATGGGTTACAATGACATGCAGACAGCGAAGACATTCCGCGAAGCAGAAGCTTTCGACGGACCTTCAATCATCATCGCATACTCACATTGTATCGCTCACGGTATCAATATGGACGCACCATACATTCAGCAGAAACTTGCAGTCGAATCAGGTCAGTGGATCCTCTACAGATTCAATCCCGATTTGCTCAAAGAAGGCAAAAATCCTTTGACATTAGATTCAAAAGCTCCGAAACGCCCCGTTGCGGAATTCCTTGACTCTGAAGCAAGATTCACAATGCTTAAGAAAATCGATCCGGAACTTGCTGCGGCTAACTACATTCAGGCACAAAAAGATGCTGATGAAAGATATGCTGACTTCAAATTCATGGCAGACAGAAAATACGGAGACGCTGAATAATTATCTCAGATAATTATCATCGTTGATGATTTCGAAGGGCGACTCTTTTTTGAAAAGAGTCGCCCGTTTTTTTTGTGTGGCAAATTCAGACAATGTGATTCGTAACGAAGTGCCCGGGCCTCTACACGATTCACCGGAGAGTTTGGGGCGTACCTGAGTGCCTGCCCTAAGCCGTGCTAAAATTTGAAAAATCAATGGTCACATACATCTTGTTTAAGTTATAAATGTTTTGTAGATTTATTTTATTGCAAATTTGAAAGCAACAGATTAAATTATAACAATATTATTATCATTGGAAATCTATGAAACATATACTCAAATACTTATTGTTAATCATTTTTGGAGCAGTCAACTGTCCTGCTGAGGATGCATCTTCAATACTCTCTGACCAGAACCGCCCCGAAATACAAAGTAGTTTTGTAGAATTTGACGAAACAGGTTGGACAAATTTCAATACGGAAAATTCAGGTTTACC
>JAQIDA010000221.1 GCA_027858275.1 Candidatus Kapaibacterium sp.
TTATTAATCAGAACAAGCGGCGAGTTGCGATTGAGCAATTTCCTTTTATGGGAAATGGCATACGGCGAAATGTATGTGACGGAAACATTTTGGCCAAAATTTCGTCGCAATGAATTCTACACGGCTCTCGAGAGTTATATGACTCGCGAAAGACGTTTTGGTAAAACGTCAGCACAAATTTCAGCATCTAACGATGAAACGACAAAAAAAGATTCTTATATAAAACGAGTAGTAAATGCTTTTAAATCAAAGTAAAATCATATTGATTTTCTTTTTATTCATTATTTTTTCCGCATCAGCCTTTGGGCAAATGCCCGGCAAAACCTATGTTGTCGCCGGGATCAGTGTGGATGGTAATAAATATGCCGATGAATCTACCATTATTGCGCTTACAGGATTGCGGATCGGATCCGAGTTGACGATTCCCGGCGAAAACAAATTGCAAACCGCACTGAAAAATCTTTGGAAAAGAAAGCAATTTTCTGATGTGGATATTTCAGTTGAAAAGATAACTCCTATGGGCATCTTTCTAAAAGTCAGCGTAGAAGAATTTCCTCGATTGGAAGAAATCAGTCCGCATGGAGCCGACAAAGTAAACAGAAAAGACATTATCGAGGTTACCGGCAAGATCCGCGGAGATATCCTCAGCGGTTACGGTCTGCATCTTTTGAAAAATGACGTGAAAAAATTGTATGCCGAAGAAGGCCTCCAATTCGCGTCAGTTGAAACAGAACTCGTTGAAGTCGGCGAAAACTACAGCCGTCTCTTACTTAATATTGAAGAAGGCGTTGAATTTAAAGTTAAATCAATCAACTTCTCGGGCAACGCGCTGCTTAAATCTGAAGATCTTGAAGGATCATTAGAAGAAACAGATGTTCCGCCGTGGTGGGCCTTCTGGAGATCAGCAAAATTCGATATCAATGAATACGCTGCCGACAAAGATTTTTTAATCGCTTATTACAAGAAGCACGGTTTTATTGACGCTGAAATTATTAAAGACAGTGTCAGATATGATGAAGAAACCGGTTTAGTCGATATTGATATTGAAGTTTATGAAGGCAAAAAGCTCTTTGTAAGAGATATTAAATTTGAAGGCAACACAGTTTATTCGGAATATGAATTACTCCGTCGCTTAGATTTTGAAAAAGGTGATCCCTATGATTACGAACTTTTTCAAATGAACCTCAACGGCAATATGAATTCAACAGACGCTACTTCTTTATATGCCGACAACGGCTATTTGATGGTGCGTTTCATGCCTGAGGAAACTCGTGTGGGCGATGACTCAGTTGATTTTACAATCCGCATTATGGAAGGCGACAGAGTCCGTATCCGTCGTGTGGAAATTGTAGGAAACTCAAAAACAAAAGATAAAGTTATTCGCCGCGAATTATACACACGCCCCGGTGACTTTTTCGACAGATCAGCTGTTATTCGAAGTGTCAGAGCCTTGAATTTGCTTAATTACTTTAATCCGGAAGCCTTGCGTCCTGATATCAAACCCGTTGACAATACACTTGTTGATGTCGTATATAAGGTCGAGGAAAGATCTACGGATCAAATAAACGCGTCCATCGGTTTTGCGGGCACATTCGGTCTGACAGGATCGGTTGGCTTAACTCTGAACAACTTCTCTATTTCCGAACCGTTCAAGGGCGGCGCGGGACAGATTTTTAATATTAATACCGAATTCGGACAGGAACGCTATCAAACAGCTTCTATCGGATTCACTGAACCATGGCTGCTTGATGAACCGACTACAATCGGTTTCAATCTATATTATCAGCACATGGCATATATGTACAACCTGGATCGCAAGGGTTTCTCGATCAACATCGGTCGTCGCTTCCGTTGGCCGGATGATTATTTCCGCGGCAACTGGAGTATTAGAATTCAGGACAACAAAGTATCTACATCTACAAGCAGCTCTTACTATAGTCAGTATTACCGAAACGGTACGGAGCTGACAATCGGTCAGACTCTACAGCGTATTAGTTTAAACAATATGTTCTTCCCGACTTACGGTTCCAGATTCTCTCTTTCAACCCAGTGGGCTATGGGCGCACTTGGAATTGGAGATTTTGACTTCTTGAAAAACATCATGAAATTCGATATGGCTTATTCGTTGATGCAATTCGACGGAAATGACCGTTTGGTTCTGTTTATCGGAACACAGCTCGGATATGTGAAAGGGCTTCAATCCGATACTAACTTCTCGCCGATTGAAATGTTTCACATGGGCGGTAACGGTCTGAGCGGCTTCGGGGTAACACCTTTGCGCGGCTATGAAGATCACTCGATCGGCTCGCAGGACGGCAGCAGAGTGATGACTAAATATACTGCTGAACTTCGATTTGCTATTTCGCTCGATCCGATGCCGATTTATGTATATGCTTTTGGTGAAGCGGGGAATGTGTGGTCGGATTTAGGAACCACGGATTTGTTCAATTTGAAAAGATCAGCGGGGCTCGGTATTCAGATGAATATCAATCCGCTTGGTGTTATTGGATTTAGTTACGGTTACGGATTCGATGCTCCGGGACTCGTCGGTGAAAAATCCGGTTGGAAATTCTTGTTCCATCTTGGACAGCAATAATTATTTTTGAGTTCATTGTTTGCCGGAAAAAGTATATATTTGTTGTCAGGGTTTTTTGCAACCCGGACGCTTGGATGTAACTTAACTGTTATAAATAACAAGAATTTGAAATAAAATTGATTTAAAAAATAGAAAAAATTACAAACTTGTATAACCAAAAAAACAAAGGAAAAATTATGAAAAACTTTCTGTCAACACTTGTCTTAGTTGCCGTATTAGTATTCGCGGCTCAAACAGCAACAGCTAAAGAATTGAAAATCGGATATGTCGAAAGCGAAAAAGTCTTAAAAGATATGCCCACAGTTGCAGCTGCTGAAAAGACAATGACTGAATTCAAACAGAAAATGACTGATGAATTGGCAAACTTGCAAAAAGAGTTGGAAACCAGATATGCCAATTATCAAAAACAAAAAGCAATGATGGCTCCCGAAAAAGTCAAAACTGAAGAAGAAGCAATTCAGGCAATGAATCAGAGATTGATGCAATTGCAGCAAGAAGGCCAGAACAATCTGATGGCTGAAAGAAACAAACTTTTGAAACCAATCCTCGAAAGAGTAAAAGCGGCAGTTCAAGCAGTTGCTAAAAAACAGAATTTGTCATTTGTATTAGAAAAATCACAGGCAAACTCAATTATTCTTTATGCTGATGATGCTTATGACATCACATATATGGTCATGGATTATATCAAGAAAAACAAAAAATAAGCACCGGCTTAAATTCTTATGCGCTGTAGGGGCGATCCCTGTGTGGTCGCCCGGCGTTATTAGGCAATATAAAAGCAGTAACTAACGTACAGATAATCTTTTCGAGGTCCTCCTGATCATACTACTCTACTGATTTAATTATAGTTTTCAAACAGTTGTGTGAAATGTCTTATGTTCAAAACAGCAAAAATACTCAGCAGCGCAGCATTGGTCATTGTTATGATCTTTGTCTCTGCCAATTTAGCTTCTGCACAAAAAGTCGGCTTTATTTCATCGGAAGATTTGAGAGAGCATTTTCCTGAAGCTCAGCAAGCTGACGCTCGTTTAC
>JAQIDA010000244.1 GCA_027858275.1 Candidatus Kapaibacterium sp.
CAATTGGGCTATGTAATACGTTTTAACAAAGAATAAAATCTTTTACCATAACAAATGAGATATTATTATAAAAAAGCAAATTTGGATAACAATAGTCTCTATCCTACTAATCTCTGCCACTTTAGTCCAATCCCAATGGCGCATAACCACTACAAACGGGGAGGAATACATTGCTGTGTTCATGAGCGAGGACAAAAGCTCTATTAGCTTGAGAACTCTTGATAATATTGATGTGCGAATTTGTCAGGATAGTATAAAGATAACTGAGAAAGTTAAAACAAAAATTGAAACCAAAAGCAATGATGTTTTTATTGGATTTGTCAGTACTATAGATGAAAAAGAAATGACCTTGTTGACTGACGGAGCCGGTGAAATAATAATTCCTCTGTCATCTGTTCTCAATATGAAAGCTGTTAATGATGACGGTAGCGATTTTTATCGCCCTAAGGATTATCCTGAGGATTATCAAGATCAAGTTGACCCGGACCCCGAAATTAAAGGCGGATATCCAATGCTCGGAGCAATCATAGGTTACCCGTCTATTGCCAGTATTTTGGTGGGATATCAAGGAGATGACTTTGGTTTTCGAATAGACGGGATGAGTCATACAGTAGGCACAACAATCAGACTAAATTTTTTGATGAATATTTCTAAATATAAGAACTTCGAAAATAATGTTTCCTTGGGGTTGGGATTATGGAGTCTTAAAGAGACTTCAGAAGCTTTTTTCCTTTTTGGTGCGTGGTATGATTTTAATAGCCATGGATTTTTTTTAGAAGTCGGTGCATTCGTAATAACCGAAGATTATACTCCCACCTTTTCACTCCATTTAGGATACGTTTATCGCTTTAATAGAGAATAAAAATCCTACATTCTCTTCCGCTTTGTAATAAATTCCCTCATAGCCTTATCAAAGGGCTCTGAAGTATCTATCAGGTAGTAGTCGATATTATGGTTGCGGCATTCTTTTTTGATGTCGTGTACGAAATTTTCCATTGACTCGGCGTATGCTTTTTGGATTTGGTAGGGTTGAGTGATTAGTTCATCGCCGTTTTCCAAATCTTTGAAGACCGCGTTTTTGCCGAATTTGAAGTCTCGTTCTCTGGGGTCGAGAATTTGGAAGGCGAGTACTTCGTGCTTTTGGTGACGAAAATGCTTCAAAGCATTGGTCACTGATTTAAAATCGTCGAAAAAATCGCTTATAATAACAACTAATCCGCGTCTTTTGATACGCTCCGCGATTAGATCAAGAGCTTTGGCCGTGCCTGTTTCATTTGCAGGCTCGGTTTCGTCCAAGGTTTTCAAGATTTTCTGTATATAAGACTGACGCGAGTTAGGCGGCAGGAATTTGCGTATTTCGGTATCGTATAATGAAAGACCGACTGAATCGCGCTGTTTGATAAGCAGATAAGACAGAGCCGCCGCGAGGTAACAGGCATATTCATATTTAGAAATATTACCCTTGGAAGCGAATTTCATCGACGCGCTTGAATCCACGGCGATCATCGAGCGAAGATTTGTTTCTTCCTCGAATTGCTTGACATAGAATTTATCTGTTTTGCCGTAAACTTTCCAGTCCAAGCGGCGGATCTCGTCGCCCGGTTGATAAGCGCGATGCTCCGCGAATTCTACGCTGAAGCCGTGATAGGGAGACTTGTGCAAACCCGTAATAAAGCCCTCTACCACAAGCCGAGCCTTTAGCTCAATATTTGATAATTTGGCTATTTCATCGGGTTGCAAATATTTTCTGTAATCTTCCATTTATCGCGTTTTTTCTATTTATCAGTTTTTTTCTTATTCGTCTTTTTCTTGTCACGGAATACGAGTTCGAGCGCGTCGGTCGCGTGTTTGATTGGGATAATCTCCAGACCTTTTTTGATTTCTTCTTTGATCTCTCCGAGGTCTCTCTTGTTTTCAAACGGAATAAGTACGGTTTTCATGCCGTGACGTTTGGCGGCAAGCAGTTTTTCCGTGAGTCCTCCGATAGGGAGAACGTTGCCGCGCAGAGTAATTTCACCGGTCATGGCGATATCGCCTCGAACGGGTCTGTTAGTTGCCGCAGAGACAATCGCAATAGTCATCGTAATTCCGGCAGAAGGGCCGTCTTTGGGGATAGCGCCTTCGGGAGCGTGAATATGAATTTCTTTTTTCTTGCGGAAATCTTCAGGAACACCCAAAATCTTACAATTCGAGCGAACAAATGACAAGGCCGCCTGAGCAGATTCTTTCATCACATCGCCGAGCTGGCCGGTCAATGTAAGTTTTTCGGCACCGGGCATGAATGTTACTTCAACGGGGAGAATTTCTCCGCCGACGCGAGTCCAAGCCAGTCCCGTGACAACACCGACTTTGTCTTCAGTCTCATCTTCTTTATCGGGGAAGCGAGGATTTTTCAGCAGTTCAAGGACTTTGGATACGTCCACTACTATTTTCTTATCCTTCATACTTCGCTTGAAATAAGTATTATCTTTGAGAGCTTTACGCTTGGCGGATGTTGCTTTTTTCCTGCGATTTTTGTCGTAATCCTTCACAATTTCTTTTATCAATTTTCTCAGAACTGAGGCAAGCGCACGCTCCAAATGTCTCACACCGGATTCGCGTGTATACTCTCTGATGAGCTTCATAATCGCCTCGTCGGAGAAAGAAATATCATATTCATCTAATCCGAATTCTGTTTTAAGTTTCGGGATTATATGACGCTTGGCGATTTGAAGTTTATCCGGATCGAGATAACTGCCGAGTTCGATGATTTCCATTCTGTCCTGCAACGGCAGTGGTATTTCGTGAACGGCGTTGGCTGTTGTGATAAACATTACGCTCGACAAATCATAGTCAACTTCTACGTAATGATCGTTGAAATTAGCGTTCTGTTCCGGATCTAACACTTCGAGCAGAGCCGATGAGGGATCGCCGCGAAAGTCCATGGACATTTTGTCAATTTCATCAAGGAGGATCACCGGGTTCACGGTTTCAGCTTTTTTCATCGATTGAATGATCTTGCCGGGCATCGCGCCTACATAAGTTTTTCGATGTCCTCTGATTTCCGCTTCGTCACGCACTCCGCCGAGTGAGAATCTGATGAATTTTCTGCCGAGGGCGCGCGCCACTGATTTGGCAAGCGAAGTTTTGCCGACTCCGGGAGGTCCCGACAAACAAAGTATCTGACGTTTCAGAATACCTGCCATATTCAGCACGGCGATGAATTCCAAAATGCGCTCTTTAGGTTTTTCCAAATCCCAATGGTCTTCGTCGAGTATCTGTTTTACATGCTCAATATCAAGATCGTCCGTAGTTCTTTTGTACCAAGGCAAATCGGTTAAAAGCTCAAGATATGTCCGATTGACTGAATAATCCGGAGACATTGCCGGCGTTTTTTTCAGTTTATTAAATTCTTCCATAGCCTTTTTTAAAACGGCTTTCGGCATTTTCGCTTTTTCAATTGCTGTTCTTATCTCCTGCAATTCGGAAGTAGAATCCTCTTCGTCACCCAGCTCGTCCTGCAAAGCACGGATCTGCTCTTGGATATAATATTTTTTCTGAGTTTTTTGTATGCTGTCGTTGATTTTAGAGTCGATTTCATCTTCAATTTTGAGGAGATCAATCTCTTCATTGAGGATTGTCGCAAGTTCAAGATTCTGAGTTTTCAGAGTCCTTTTTTGCATAATCCTCTGCTTAATCTCAACATCCTGACGGATATTAGCAGCGGCAAAATAGAGTTTTCTGTCCGGATCGTCAATATTATCAAACGCCCCGACTAAATCGGGTGTCATATTCGGACTTTCTTTCACATACGCGCGGAACAGATCCGATGTATGGCGAATCAAAGCTTTTAGGTCATTGTCTTTTTAATTGTATTTGACAGAGAGGGTCGTATATGTATGTTCCAAATACTAAGTTGAAATTTAAGGATGTTATTTGGGGGACGTTATTTTCAATATTTGGAT
>JAQIDA010000331.1 GCA_027858275.1 Candidatus Kapaibacterium sp.
GCTATGATTTGGGTTAAAAGATCGGTTTTGTTAGTGGTAATTTCTATTGTTATAAGCGGCTGTGATTTCTTTTGCAGCACTGAAGATGATTCAATCATATCCGAAAAGCGGAAGCTTCCTGAATATTCCAAGATAAATATTGTAGAACCGGATACATACGTTAATTTAAAACAAAGCTCTACTGCTGATTTCACAATTTTTGGAACAAGCACTATTTTAAAGAATCTCATGCCGGATGTTCGCGACGGAGAGTTGAATATTGAAATGTATGAGTGCGAATCGACGCATAAAAAAATAAATATTAATATCGATATCAAAACCGTCTCGTCTATTTGCTCACGTGCCAACAGTGTGCTTACAGCCCAAAGCCCGATTGAATCAGAGATTATTGAATTAAATTTGACGGCCGACGGGGAGATTACTATTGAAGATCTTTTTGCGAATAAAATTGACGCAATTGTTTCGGGATCGGGAAATATAAATATCGGCGGTAAAAAGAATATTAAAGAATTGATAATTAATATCGACGGGTCGGGCAATGTCAACACCTACAATCTTCCGGTTGAAAATATCACAGTCAATATCAGCGGTTCAGGTTCTTGCAAAATTAATCCGATTTCATCTTTGAAAGCTCGTATCAGTGGTACAGGCAATATTTATTACAAGGGCGATCCGGAAAAAACAATCGTAATCAGCGGTTCAGGCGAAGTGATAAAAAATTAAGATGTTCAGAAAAAATAAAGCAGCTGTTTCCAATCCCAAAAGTAATACTTTTGCTAAAGTGTTGATATTCTCATCAATTATTCTGTTAATAATTGACTTCATTTACAAAGTGACCAATAATATCGGTTACGAAAACAGACAAGATTGTTTCCTTTATCAATCCATGTCGAAACCGATGTTTCTGTTCTATGAGTATTTCATTGAGTTGTTCATGATTTTGGTTGCCGGGATTTTCGTTGCGGTTTTCATTGAATCATACTTTACAAAATATACGAAATTCTTCCCGAAAAATTCGGCTACTGCATTCCTCTATGCCTCACTGTTGCCGGTTTGCTCTTGCGGAGCAATCCCACTGATAGAGTCTATGAGAGAAAAACTGCCTTTTAGAGTGATTATAACTTTTATCATTTCAGCCCCTTTGCTCAATCCATATATTATAATAATTTCGTACTCGGTGCTTGGTTGGGAGTATACGGTTCTTAGAATTATCTCGAGCTTTATTCTCGCTATAACAAGCGGATATATTGTGGAATATTTTATCAAAAATGACAAGCCAATAACTCTGTTCGCGGATAAATGTGTCCCAAATGATTGTAATATTAAGGAAACAGATCGTTACATAAAGAGCCTTCAAATTATTAAAAAAATATTTCCATACTTCTTGATCGCCGCAATCGCAGGCGTTGCTCTTGAACTTTACGCACCTGCAAAACTTTTGGAACACTATGATTTGAATAGTTTTTTTGGTCTTCTCACAGTAGTTGTTGTCGGTATCCCGGTATATTTTTGCAACGGATCGGATGTTTTGTTTCTAAAACCATTGATGTTTTACAGCGGGTTGCCAATGGGTACCGCTATGGCATTTTCGCTTACATCCACATCAGTATGTTTTACTTCAATTATCATGATGGCAAAATTCTTTGGCAAAAAGGGAACGGCAATCCTTGTGGCTTCGGTCGTTGTTGTAACGCTGATTTTGTCATGGACAATCAATATGTTATTTTAGGAAAAATAAATTGTTTGTTGACACAAAAAAAGCCCGCTGTTCAGTTGAAAAGGGGGCTTTTTATTATTCAAAAAGGATCAATTATTCTTGGGCGAATTTGTCAAGATCTTTATCAATCGGCACCGGATAAATTCCGTCGAAGCAAGCTGTGCAATAACCCAATCCCACGTCGTTAGGTACAGATTCTAATAAGGCTTCCATTGAGAGATAATGCAATGTATCAACGCCGATAGCATCAGCGATTTCCTTTTCAGAATTATAATGATTGGCAATCAATTCTTCCTTACTCGGGAAGTCCATCCCGTAGTGGCATGGGAATTTTATTTGAGGTGATGTGATTCGGAAATGGACAACTTTGGGACCGGCTTTTTTTACAAGATTAATCAAGGATTTTGAAGTTGTGCCTCTGACGATTGAATCATCAATAACAACAACATTCCTGTTTTCAAGCACACCTTTTACTGTGTTGAATTTTACTTTGACTTTCAATTCACGATTATCTTGTCCGGGGGCGATAAAAGTACGTCCGACATAATGACTTCTGATAAATCCAATTTCGAAAACTGTATCTTGGTCATGGTGTTTTTGATTCATCCTTGAAAAGCCGAGTGTGGCAGTATTGCCGCTGTCAGGGACAGGTACGACAGTGACTTTGCCTTCCTTTTCAGTAGTTATTACAGGGCTTTCTACGGCGAGGTTTTTACCGAGTTTTCTTCTGACTTTATCTACATTATGACCGAATATCTTGCTGTCCGGACGTGAGAAATATACGTATTCAAAAATACAATGACGAGCCTCGGGTGTATCTTCATCTATTTTCAGAGACTGCATCTCTCCTGTCTCGACAGTATCTCTATTGATTACAACAATTTCGTTATGATTGACTGATCGAACATATTCAGCGTCAAGCATATCAAAAGAACAAGTTTCAGAAGCTACAAAATAAGCATCCTCACCTTTAGCGTTTTTCTTTTTGCCAATATTCAAGGGACGGAAGCCTCTCGGATCGCGAGCCGCAATTAATGAGTCTTCTGTAAGAATAACAACGGAATATGCACCGCGAGCGATTTGCAAAGCTTCACGCACCTTATCAATAACAGTTGTTTTTTTACTTCTGGCTATCAAATGAAGAAACAGTTCAGAATCTGAAGTAGTCTGGAAAATAGCTCCGTCATCCTGCAATTTTTTCCAAAGTGTTTTGGTGTTCGTCAAATTACCGTTGTGAGCAACTGACAGGATACCGCTGTTATAACGCATCTGGAAAGGCTGAATATTGGCACGATTAGATGATCCGGTTGTAGAGTATCTGTTGTGAGCTATAGCCATGTCACCGTGAAGAACTTCTGTCAATGTCTCGGGCGTGAAAACATCAAGCACGAGCCCCATACCTCTGGTATATGCAAATCGCTTTCTGTCCTGATCGTCATCGTAAAAAGTTGTTATTCCTGCTGCTTCCTGACCTCTGTGCTGCAAAGCGTGCAGAGCATAATAAGCTTGGACAGATGCGTCTTCATGGTTGAAAACACCTACGATACCGCAGTTGCAATGAGGTTTGTCAAAATCAGCAGGTACAGTTTGATATTTCTTTAATTTCTTATTCATCATTGGTCAATTCCGATTGTATTCATTAATTTGATTAATCAGTAATAACATGGAAAAACAAACTACAATTTAACACTATTCCGGTTACTGACGAAGAAATGTTTTAATTTGTAATCTAAGTGTGACAACAGAAATAAAGGACAAAAACCGGGATAAATACATCCATGTTGTATAATTATTAACAGCGATGTAAATCATTGATTTAGAGGCTTCTGACAGTGTTAAACAAGATATTTTAAAAATATTATTTTGATATATCATAAAATTCACTTAAGTTTGAATTCTCTTTTGATGACGGCAGTGATGACAGAGCCAAAAGAGAGTTGAAATTTAGGAGGTCGGGTAGCTCAGTTGGTAGAGCAGTGGACTGAAAATCCACGTGTCGGCGGTTCAAATCC
>JAQIDA010000039.1 GCA_027858275.1 Candidatus Kapaibacterium sp.
GAGTAGCTCAGTTGGTTAGAGCATCTGACTGTTAATCAGAGGGTCCGCGGTTCAAGTCCGTGCTCAGGAGCAAAGAAAGTCGTAACGTTTTTTATTCGTTACGACTTTTTTTTTGCAAGATGAAAAAAATATTTATTTTATATTTCGCAAAAAAAGTGATAAATTCAAAAGTTATATCGTTGACGAATACGTCTGCTGAAACTGATTGTTGTTCATAACAAGATAAACAGCATCGATATTGGAATAAAAACAAAGCGGCACGAGCCGGAAAAAATGAATAAAAACACAGATATACATAGTCAAATAAACAAAACTCCTCTGATGATTGCCGGCCCCTGTGCCGTGGAATCTGAGGAACAGATTTTTTCTCTCGCCGCCGAATTATCGGAAATGGGAGTGAAATTTCTAAGAGGCGGAGTATTTAAGCCCCGCACATCACCCAAATCATTTCAAGGACTGGGTGTAGAAGGGCTCAAATATTTGCGTGCAGCCGCAGACAAATACAATATGTACGTAGTTTCTGAACTGATGAGTACTACGGATATTGAGAGCTGCTACGATATGATTGATGTAATTCAAATCGGCAGTCGAAATATGACTTCCTACGGTTTACTCAAAGAAATCGGTCGAAAAACAGCTGTAGATCAGAAACCTGTTCTGCTCAAACGCGGCTTCACCGCTACCCTGAACGAATTATTGCTCGCTGCTGATTATATATCCGATGCCGGCAATCCTAATGTTATTCTCTGTTTACGAGGTATTCGCACTTTTGAACAGATTGATTCTGAATTTCGTTTTACTCCAGACTTGTCAGCAATTCCGGAGTTGAAGGAAATCCAAGGAGATCGCAATCACAAAATTCTCTTCGATCCCTCGCACGCTTGCGGAGACTCCAAGTATGTTTCTAAAATAGCTTGTGCGGCTCTTACTCTGGGTGCTGACGGCCTCCTTGTTGAAGTACATAAACATCCCGAAAAAGCCCTTAGTGACGGCAAGCAAAGTTTGCTCCCTGAAGCTTTGAAAGAAATTATCAATTTCACTTGTCACAACAAATAGAATTTTCCGGTTAACAGAGTCAATATCTATTTCCTCGTCAATAAATCCGCCTAATTTAAACTATTAAATTTGTGTACCCAGACTGTGGTGCAAAAACAGCCTGTTTACAGACAATCTCATAATATATTGTTTGATTATTATTGAAAAATTCATTATCATAACGTCGTTAGAAAATTGAACAAAACGGCAAATGATTTATATCTGAAAAAAGCAGAAAATTAGATCATCAAGACATAGAAATAATCGCTCCGGAAAGTTAATAAAAGACTCTAAAGCAGGGCTCAAATCAGTCAGTTGTATATAGCTGTTAAATATTGAATTATAATTATTTACGGGAGCTGTAATGGATAAATTATGTATTAGCGTAGCTGAAGTTGATTTTGAAGAATGTATGATGATTATAAAAAGTCACAAGATGCAGGATCATAAATTGCTTGAGCTGAGGTTAGATGATTGCGATTTCGACAAAGAGCAGGTTAAACATCTTTTTTCGTATTCAGTTGATATTGTCGCAACTTGCCGACCGGGTTCAAAGACGGATGAGCAGCGCAAAACTCTTTTGATGAATTGTATCGAAGCCGGAGCCGCTTATATTGACATAGAAATTGATTCCGCTGAAGATTACAAGAAAACACTGATTGAAGCCGCTAAAGCTAAAAATTGCAAGGTGATTTTATCATATCACAACGAAGAAAAAACTCCTGATACCAACGAATTAATGACCATTATTCAAAACTGCTATGACCAAAAAGCTGATATTGCAAAGATAGCTTGTATGGCTAATTCAGAAGCAGAATGTGCTCGAACATTATCTTTGTATTCAAGGGTAAACGATAAGTTCTGTGAAGGAAAATTGCTGGCGATTGCTATGGGCAAAATCGGACGCATCAGTCGTATTGCGGCTCCGGTTTTGGGTGCGCCTTTTATGTACGCTGCCGTAACATTTGGCAGTGAAACTGCGCTCGGACAATTCGATCTGAGAAAAATGAAGCAAATCGCCGAGTTGATGAAATGATTCCGGAAAAAGAGTATTTCGCAGTTGTCGGCAGTCCTGTTCTTCACAGTAAAAGCCCACAAATTATGAATTCCTTGCTTTCAGGTCAATCCCCTGAAGGCAAGGAGATTGATTACGGTCATTATACCCGTTTTGCAGTATACGGAGTTGAAGACGCTCTTTTTCTGATGAACGAAATTGGAGTAAAAGGCATTAATGTGACTTCTCCGTACAAGTCAGACCTGTTATCGTATTTGAATGATATATCAAAGGACGCTTCCGCAATCGGGGCCGTCAATACTATTATCAAAGAAAACGGAAGATACAAAGGATACAATACCGACCATATTGGAGTTGCTATTGCCCTGCGCAGAAACGGAGTCAAAATAAAAGGAAGCAATTGTCTTATAATCGGTGCAGGAGATGCAGGAAGGGCGGCTGCTTTCGGATTAAAAAGGGCCGGAGCCGGCAAAGTAATCTTTGTGAACAGAACTTTCCTAAACGCTTCTTCAGCTGCAAAGAAAATGAATTGTGAATCAGCGAAAATTGCTGATCTTGAAAATATATTGAAATCTGATAACCCCAAAATCAATCTTTTGATTTCTGCTCTGCCGAGCAATGTGCAGGTAGTTAATAAAGAATGGTTGAATAAGGATATTGCAATCCTCGATGCGGTGTACAATAATTCACAATTGATTTCTGACGCTCAGGCAATGAATTGCAAGGTTATTCCCGGAGAGGAATGGCTTTTGAATCAAGCTGTGCCGGCTTATCAGTATTTCACAAAGTCACTGCCGGAATTCCCTTTGGCCGACGAATATATGATGAGAGAGAAACTATATAATTATTCTCCCGGGGTAACTGTTAAAAACAGTATTGTTTTAATTGGATTTTCAGGAACGGGTAAAACGGTTATAGGAAAGCATCTTGCCCAAAATCTCGGATTCGAATTTATTGATACCGATGAAATTATTGAAAAACAGGAAAGAATGTCAATCCCTGATATATTCAAAAACAAGGGCGAGCTATATTTTCGAGCTGCCGAAGCCAAAGTCTTGAAGACTATATCGGATAACAATATGTTAATCTGTTCAAACAGAGGAACAGTTGTGTCCTGCGGCGGCGGAATAGTTTTAAATAAAGATAATCGTAAGATATTAAAGAATCTCGGGACTGTTGTATGGCTTTATTCATCGGTCAGAACCTCGGTAAAAAGAATTAGAGATCACAGCAGACCGCTCCTTATCAATTTGACTCAAAATGAAATTCGGAAAATCTTCGAAGAACGAAGATCACTATATTTTGAATTGAGTGACCTTGTAGTTAACTCTGAACGCTCCGTCCAAGAAGTAAGCGACAAGATCAAAGCAGAAGTATTGAGCGTAAGACAGACTTAAACTGATCCTTAATGCTCAATTCTCTAACACATCGAACACATCCATACTTACCATTATGTCCATCAAATAATACTCTTCATCAATCACAATGCATGCAATGCTAAATTCCCCTTCAGTATCGCAATACTCATATCTGACAGTCATTGATTTTGGCATCTTAGAGTCTTCCCAGGGAGATTCAACCCTGAGAGAGAGAAAATATATTTTTTCAAGCTCAACTTCAGATTTTTCTGCTGATGACAATATGTTATTATAAGCAGCAGTAAGCTTGGCATTAATATTGAATTTCTCCATTATTCCTATGTCAGTCAGTCCCTTCGCATGTTCCGGCCACATTATTTTAATCGCTCTTGGGTTAGGTGCTAAGGTCAAAACCCCTGACAGATTTTCATTTTTTATTGCATTAACAAAGTTCTCGGCAAATTTTTCAGCCTCCGGCTGCGCCGAAAGAGAGAACGTCCCGACGATCAACATAATCAGTGAGCTCAATAAGATTCTGCCTGTATAATATATTTTCATAAGATAAACTCCCCTGCCTTCGTTTGCATCAATTACTAATAAATCACAAACTCAAATATAATGAAATAATAAGAGAATAATTCTTATTTGCGATCATACACTCAGCTTGTTTTTTTACCGACAATCTATTAAACGCTGCTACATTTAACTTATTTTATGATTCAATGAACACATTTTGGTCTCAAAATTATCCTCTAATATGAATAAATCAAGAAATAATTTAAAATAATATGAAATTATTGGAGACATTTGTGAAAATCAAATGTATATATATGACTGTTAAACAAAAATTATATCATACTATATTATCAATGAGATAAGAAATATGCTTCCACAATAATATTTGTTTAAAACAAGTCATAGTTCTCTTTGTATTGCTTCAGAGCAATATTATTTTTCTGTATTAATAAAAAATAATTGTCAGTTTCCGGAAATTGCTTAACTTTATTTAATTGTGATTCCCGGTTTTATACTTTATTCCGGGGAAGGTAGTGCTTACAGTATTAATCAGTATTAATAATTAATCAATTGGGGATTTTATGAAAATAATTGTAACGATTATTCTTTTCGCGATGATGTCAGCAAGCAGTTTTGCAAACGGTCTTAGCCTTAACAGTATTGGTCCTAAAGCCCTCGGTATGGGCGGCGCGATGATCGGTCTCGCTGATGACTATACAGCAGTATATTGGAACCCTGCAGGTATCACACAACTTCAGAACGCACAAATAGCTGTATTTGGCACAGCAATTATGCCTACAGGAACATACAAATATGCAGCTGCAGGTATCGACGCAACAACCATGTCAAATCAGTACATCAGCCCGAGTATTATGGGCTATGTTCCTCTTTTGAAAGGTGACTTAACAATCGGCGTGAGCATGTTTGTTCCCGCAGGTCTTGGAGCCGAATGGGACGGTGCTGATCTTAAAAATTTAAGCGGACAATCTCAAACTGAATTCAAATGGTTTAACGAAATCGGAGTTATTAATATCTCGCCCGTTATTGCTTATAAGTTCAACGAAAAACTCTCAGTCGGAGTTGCATTGAATATCCATTATGGAATGTTTGACATGAAACGTCCAGTGGATCTTTTGAACGGAGCCGTACCCGGAGAAGATACTTATGTGGATACGCAATATGAAGAATCAAGTACAGGTATGGGCTATGGTGTTTCTTTGGGCGCATTGTACAAAGCAACTGATTATTTGAGTGTTGGTGTTTCATTTAAAACAAAGAACACTCTTAGTATGACAGGTGATGCAAATAACCCTATGATGGTAGCAATGGGACTTCCTGCTGATACTGAATTTGAACGTGATTTGTCATGGCCAATGTGGGTCGGCGGCGGAATTGCAGTGAAACCTATGGATAAATTGACAGTAACTATTGACGCTCAGTGGAGTCAATGGTCAGAAGCAATTGAATCAATCGAAACAACATACACTGATTGGGTTATGCAAGACGGTAATGCTATGGTTGAAACCATGCACATGAATTGGGAAGACGCTTTACAATTACGCTTTGGCGTTCAATATGAAGTTTCAGACAAATTCGCATTACGTTGCGGAGCTTATCATGATCCCGCTCCGGCTCCCGACGAGTCAATGAACATTATTTTCCCCAGCAATACATATCTCGGTCTGACATTCGGTACTTCATACAAATTTACAGACGCAATAGCTGTTGATTTTGGATTTGAATACTTAATGGGTGATGACAGAGATATTCCGAAATATGAAGACCCTGAAATTAAAGCAATGCCCGGAATCCATCACATGGATATTATGGCATTTGGTTTAGGCGTTTCTTACACATTCGGAAAATGTGAGAAATAATATTTTTCCTTCTTGAATAAGTGAAGAATATTTTTGAATCGATAAAACAGACCGTACACTTCAATGTGTCCGGTCTGTTTTTTTTGGTTATATAGGCGATCCCTGTGTGGTCGCCGGGACGTCAAAAATATTTTTCCAAAACAGGAAACGTTTTCTCAAATTATTCGTATTATAGAATTAAAAGATACTAACAACAAACTTTATAATTTATATCGGAGCATTCATGAGACTTTTTAAACTATCTTTTCTCTTATTATTAATCAGCATCGCCTTTGCGCCGGCTCAATCCCAACAACGGAGTTTTATGTCATATTCCGAGATGAGCAGTTACATGCAGACCTCTCCCGGAGCTTTCAAATTCGGGATGTACGGTTTCTCCAATCCCGCAATCACATCATATCTCCACAGCGGTGATTTTATGTTTGCCTTAACAGGTGACAATAATGACATGAAAAAATTTAACAAATACGCATTGTTGGGTGGAGGCCCAAACCATGGTTTGGGAATGATTCATACAACTATGGCGGGACACTCAATAAATGACTATCGTCTTTCTGTCGCTTTCGGCGACAGGAATCTCAGTCTCGGACTCGGCTACGGATTCACCGGCGGAGATAAAAGTTTCTTCCGCAGAACCAATGTCTGGCAGGCCGGTATGCTCTGGCGTCCGGTTCCACAATTATCAATCGCAGCCTCACACACTCGTTCAACAGAAATAAACGAAAGCGACTCAGTAGCGGAAATAGCGATTCGTCCTATCGGCTCATACCCCCTGGCTTTCTTCGCCGATTATTCAATGTGGAACGATCAGCAGTTGAAAGACGGTACTTGGGGAGCGGGAATATCTTGGGAAATTCTCGACGGCATCAGAGTTAACGGAAAATATATTGAAAAATATATTGATGAACAGTGGATGCCAAATTCCGACGGTAGATTTGTGGTCAGTGCTGATATCAGTCTCGGACGCTCGGGATATGGATTCAGAGTTGATGATGAAATGGGAACCAACACAGTCTTCTATCGCTCCGGCGCCTATGATCGTACGATATTAGACGGCCCAAGCATATTTTCCAAAAAAGAAAATTTTGTAAAAGTAGATTTGTCCGGCGGTATTAAATATCAAAGCCACAAGTGGTTTGATAACTCAAATACATTGCTCGGATTATTATTATATTTCGACAAACTCGCTGAAACCCCAAGTGTAGACGGATTGTTAATCAATATGACTAACATCGCGGCTAATCACGATATGCTCTGGGAAATTCGAGAAAAACTTAAAGAACTCAAAAACAAGGGAATGAAGATCGTAGTCTTTGTCGATCGTATCAGTCTCAGAAACTATCATTTGGCATCAGTCGCCGACAAAATTATCATTGACTCTCAAGGTCGCGTAATGCTCGAAGGCTTTATCCTCGGCAGAAGTTATTACAAATCAATGCTTGAGAAAATTGGCGTGGGTTATCAGGAATTCAGATACTTCAAATACAAATCAGCCGTTGAAGGCTATGTCAGAGATAATATGTCTGATGCCGATCGCGAACAGCGCCAAGCAATCGTCGATGATTGGTATGATATAACACGTGCGGACATCTGCGATGGCAGAGGAATGACCCATGAAGAATTTGATAAAATAGTCAACGGCAACTTTATTTATAACACTAAAGATGCCTTAGAAAAAAATCTCGCCGATACTGTCGGACGTTGGATGAACGCTAAAGATGTACTCAAGACCGTCTACGCCGGCGCAAGAGTTATATCAACATTAGGTATATTCCAAAATCAGCCGATTGATGACCAATGGAGTCAAAACAAAGAATATATCGCCGTAGTCTACGCCGAAGGCGTTTGTGCTATGGATGCCGGTATCAAAGCTCGCTCTCTGGCAAAAAGCCTGGACGCAGCTTACAAGAATTCAAATATAAAAGCAATCGTACTCAGAGTAGATTCTCCCGGCGGCGATCCGATGGCATCAGATTATTTAGCCGCGATCGTTCGCAAAAACAAAGGCAAAAAACCCCTTATAGTTTCTCAAGGCTACCTTGCTGCTTCAGGAGGATATTGGCTGTCAATGGATGCTGATAAAATTGTTTCTTCACCTTTGACTATCACCGGTTCAATCGGTGTAATCGCTTCATTCATGTACGACAAAGGATTGAAAGACGATCTCGGCGTTTCGACTGATTTTGTTAAAAAAGGCAAATACGCCGATCTCGGCAATTCATTTATGCTGCCGCTGTTGCCTATAGGCTTGCCTAACAGGAATTTCAACGATGACGAGAAGAAACAGATGGAAGTTTCCATAAAAGCTTCATACAAAGAGTTTGTGACCCTCGTTGCTGAAGGCAGAGGCATGGAATACGATTCAATTCACAGCATAGCTCAAGGAAGAGTATGGACAGGCAAAGCCGCGCTCAAATTAGGATTAGTCGACGAACTCGGCGGTCTGTCAAGATCAATCGAAATCGCTCGCGAAGAAGCCGGAATTGATAAAGACGCGGATCTTGGGATCGTACAGTACCCTGAAGTAGAATTGTTCGACTTCAGCGCGCTGCTCAAACCTTTCCTCGGTATTGAATATCAGATTGTAAAAGAAAGCTATAATTCTTTGAAATTCAGATATGAAAACAATGCAGTTCCAATGACAATTTTGCCGATTGATTTGGACATCAGCGACAGAAAATAGATTGAGATTCGGACATATCTCGACATGTTAACATTCCGACAGTTTATGTTCTTTGGGATTGTTTTTTTTATTTAATTAGTCTTGTGCCGGTTCTATTCTGTTGATCATGTCTTCAACAGCACTGACGACCACATCAGAGCGTGACAGATGGACACTGTGCGTACTGTTGCGAGCGAGGATGAAATCATTATCATCAGACAGTTTGAGCATATTCCGCGCTAGCTTGAGCCACAATTCTTCAGTCAATTTAGACTCTTGTTCATCAACGCCGAACTGTGCCGCAACTTCAATCATAACTTTATAATCATGAATGATAACAGTAATCGGAACATCCGGAAAATCATCATAATTGTGGAGCTGCGCAAACGTTTCGCCTCGAGCATCAAATTCTGCCAAAATCGCTGCATAAAATTTTTGATCGGATTGATAGCTGATCATTTGTTGTTTGTAAACTTCAGGAGCATCTCTGTATAGCTCTTCTAACATGGGAACAACAAGATCAGTAAATTCTTCCTTATCCATTTCGGGATATCCGCGCAGATTTTCCATTCTTGAAGTCAAAGAAGCTATTTCCTGATAAGTCGGAACATCTAATTCATCAAACGAATCATTTTCTTCAGTAACAGGATCAACAAAAACCACGCCCGCCACATCATTAGGGTACATTTTAGCAAACTGACGGATGTACAAAGCTCCGGCATCCTGAGCTACAAAAATAAACGGTTCGTGAAAATTGCCGTTTGTCAGCATAGCATACAATTCCTGAGCTATGACTTCTCCGGATCTGTTGCCTTTCATTGCAGGACTTTCTCCGTATCCGGCACGATCATAAGTGATAACAGTTGCCTTTTCCGAGAGTGTCTTTTGAATATCAGCCCATTCCGCCGAAAGACCGGCCCAACCTGTTTCAATTACAATTGTCGGGCTTCCCGACCCTAATTCTTTGACATATAGATTTTTCTGTCCTGATCCTACGTATCTTCCGTCGATTATTTCCATGATCTTCTTTCTGTTTGTTCGTTACTAAATTATTCTGTTTCCCGAATTTCTGTGAATAAGTCACTCTTTCAAATATCGGGAAAAATTATGTAAATATAATGTATATTATAAATATTTTTCATTTATTGATTATTATTGCCGATTAACTTAAATTGGACTTAGTTTTTATAGATAATTTAGTGAAGAGCGTGGCAGAGAAAAATACTAACATAGTTTATGACCTTCAATATGTAAAAGGTGTCGGACCGGTCAAAGCGGAAGCTCTTGCCTCGGAAGGAATTTTCACGCCCGATGATCTGATGAAATTCTTTCCCCGTGATTACATCGACAGAACCGGAATAATCAGCCTCAAAAGTATAGCGGTCAAACTCAGAGCCGAAGCAGGGATAAACAAAGACTCCAAAGCAAAATCCTTTATTCGTCCCGCAGAAGTAACGGTTGTAGTTAAAATTATCGACAAGAAGGAAAGTTCTTACGGAAAAAACAAGAAAATGCTGAAGTTTCTGCTCAGTGACGGCAGCGACATCAATGCAGAGATAGTTTTCTGGGCCTATACCGAATACTACAACAAAGCTTATGAACTCGAAGAGATGATAACAATCAGCGGAAAAGCCGAGCTGAATAAATTCAACCGCGTAACTTTCCATCATCCCGAGATAGAAAAATTCCATCCCGAAGACGAAAAATTGTATCGTGCCGGCGGTATTCTTCCGGTCTATCG
>JAQIDA010000074.1 GCA_027858275.1 Candidatus Kapaibacterium sp.
GCAATATCCTATCTGTCAGACGATCCGGCGGCCTGTGTGAATTGTCACATTATGAATCCCCAATATGCCACTTGGACTCACAGCAGTCATCGAGAAAATACTAATTGTAATGATTGTCATGTGCCTCATGACAATTTCGCACGGAAATACATGTTCAAAGCCTCTGACGGTTTACGTCACGCAACAGTATTCACGATGCGCGCCGAGCCTCAGGTCATCAGAATCAACGAAGCCGGGATAACAGTAGTACAGGAGAATTGTAAACGATGCCACATCGAACAAATTAATTCTGTTTCCGCCGCCAATGTCAGCGGACATAATTACAAAACCGGCGAAGGCAAGCTCTGTTGGGATTGTCATCGGGAAGTACCTCACGGCAAATTAAGCGGTCAGGCCTCTACCCCGTATTCAAGAGGACCCAATCTAATGGGACAAAAAGCAGAGTGGATAAGCAAAAACGAAAATAACAAATAATAATAATTCATATCGGAGTTTAGTATGTCTGAAAACGGCAAAGGAAAAGGATTAAGTTGGCTTCTGTTTCTCGTAACAATTGTAGTTGTATTTTTTATCGGTATGATGATCTCTTCGGTCGTCGAACGCAAATCTGAATCGGTCGCAAGATTGCAGCTCACTAACGAAATTGCGGACGGTGAAACTCGGAACGAAGTATGGGGACAGGATTTCCCGCAAGAGTATGAAACTTACATGAAACTGTCCAACGGCGAATTTAAAATCGATCACGGCGGCTCGGCTATGATTGATTATTTAGAGGAATTTCCTGAATTAGTTGTACTATGGGCCGGTTACGGCTTCTCAAAAGATTATAATCAGGGTCGCGGTCATACAAACGCGATCATTGATATTAGAAACACTCTCAGAACCGGCGGAGTTAAATCCAGTCCGATGCCGGCAACTTGTTGGTCTTGTAAAAGTCCCGACGTTCCGAGATTGATGGAGAAATACGGAGTCAAAGAATTTTACTCAGGCAAATGGAGCGATGAAAATAAAGGCGCGGAAGTTATTAATCCTATTGGTTGCGGTGATTGTCACGATTCAAAAACTATGAATCTTACTATTACTCGTCCTGCTTTGGTTGAAGCATTCGAAAGACAAGGCAAAAACATTGAGGACTTCACTCATCAGGAAATGCGTTCACTCGTTTGCGCTCAGTGCCATGTTGAGTATTATTTCAAAAAACCCGGAAATTACCTGACTTTCCCTTGGGATAAAGGTTTCGCGGTTGAAGATATGGAAGCTTATTATGATGAAGCTGATTTCAAAGATTGGACTCATAAATTATCAAGAGCGCCAATGCTCAAAACTCAGCATCCTGATTATGAAGTATTCAAAACAGGTATACACGCTCGCCGAGGTGTAGCTTGCGCTGATTGCCACATGCCTTATAAAGTCGAAGGTGGTGTCAAATTCAGCGATCACCACATCCAAAGCCCTCTCAACAATATCGCCAATTCATGCCAAGTTTGCCACAAAGAAAGCGAAGAACAGTTGAGATCTGATGTTGTAAACACTCAGGATAAAATTCTGGAAATTCGTCGTATAGCCGAAAAAGCTGTCGCTGCCGCTCACATGCAGGCAAAAATCGCTTGGGACAACGGAGCGACTGAAGAACAGATGAAACCCGTTCTCAAATTAATCAGACACGCTCAGTGGCGTTGGGATTATGTAGCAGCAAGCAACTCAATGGGATTCCACTCTCCTGTCGAAGCTATGCGAGTATTAGGTACTTCAATCCAAAAAGCAGAACAGGCAAAATCAGAGCTGAGCTTAGTATTTGTTAAGCTTGGTGTTCCTCTGCCGGTCGCTATGCCGGACATTTCCACAAAAGCACTCGCTCAGGCATATATCGGACTCGATATGGAAGCATTGAATGCGGATAAATCCGAATTCCTAAAAACCACCGCTGTCGAGTGGGATAAAAAAGCCAAAGAAAGACAAGGCACTTTGATCAATTATCAGAAGTAAGCGGCTTGTCACAGAAGGAGAATCAGGATTGATATAATGTATGATTCTCAAGTTCACAGTTATTGTCGGGGCGGAAGATTTTCCGCCCCTTTTAATAAGCTCCCAAAATATAATTGCTGCTACTGCTAAATATTTTTTCGGAGAGATAAGCGGTCTGCTCACAAATGTTGAATGTATTTAACGACCGGGAAATTTAATCCGTTCGCAAATAATAATTCAATGCGTTCTTATTATTCCCACATTACTATATTTACAAAAATTTAATAATAGGTATAACTATGAAAAAGATGCTTACTGTGCTGATTATAGTTTTTTCAACAATTATTATCAGTAATTCCGCAAAAGCTGAAGAAGCTAACGATTGGAAATTCAACGGGAACCTTCAACTCCGAACTGAATTGGACGGTCGTGATTTCAATGACTTAACACACCCCGTAAGTTTTAGTTCTTTGAGAACGAGGCTCGGAGTACAAAAGCAAGTAAACGACGATCTGTTTTTTAACGTTCAAATTTCAGACTCAAGAATCTTAGGAGGAGTTCAGAACACTTTAGCTTCTTCAAATAACCTAGATTTACATCAGGCTTATGTAAAATTAAAGGATCCGTTCGGAATACCGATGAGCATTCAGGCAGGTCGCTTTGAAATGAGCTACGGGACACAACGCTTTATAGGCGCTGTCGGTTGGCATTATGTCGGAAGATCATTCGACGGAGCTCGCGTATCATTCAAAGCCTATTTTGATATTGACGTATTCGCTACAACTCATTCTGAATTTGTCGGCTACATCGGCAATCCTAAACCGGATGCTTATGCAACTAATTACGGAAACTCAGAAAACAGATACAGCATGTACGGTTTCTGGGCGCAAAAGCAAATCTGCGAATACCAGAAAATTGATTTGTTTGCTTTCAACGACAGAAACAGAGCCGCCGAGATTAATCGTTATACATTTGGTATTAACCACTTCGGAACATTCGGCGACTTGTCAACTATTGTTGAAGCCGGATATCAAACGGGTACAATCGTCGAAACGGATATAGCAGCTTACTTAGCCTCTGTTCAAGCGAAATACAAAATTGGAACTTTCAGCGTCGGAGCCGGATTCGATATGCTTTCAGGCAATGATACTGAAGAAGCTGATACTTATAACGCATTTTTGACAAACTACGGAACTAACCACAAATTTTATGGCTTCATGGATTATTTCATTCATGTTCCGAATAATACAGGAGACATGGGATTGAATGATATGTACCTGATGTTGAATTACAATCCCAAAGATTGCAAATTTAAATTTGGAGCTAATTTCCACTTGTTTGCGACTAATCAGAGTGATTTGGCCGATGAAAACGCACTCGGCAACGAATTAGATCTGACGATCAAGTATATGTTCACAAAAGGTACGACCATTGTCTGGGGCGGAAGCGTCTTCATGCCGGGCGATCTTATGAAAAACAAACCGGGAGAGTACTTCTCCTTCGGGGAAGACAACGCATTTTGGACTTATATCATGATAAGTGCTTCTATCAACTAAGAATTTATTTTATCTCGGCAGCACACAAAGCCGTGTCGCAGTTTTTGCGATGCGGCTTTTTTATGGATTTTTATTAATTTGATATTCTCGGAAATAGTTGTATTTTTGTTAAAAATAGGTTTGACTAATATTAAT
>JAQIDA010000172.1 GCA_027858275.1 Candidatus Kapaibacterium sp.
TCTGCATCCCACATTTTTTCTACACCGCCGACCAAAACAATATCGCTCATTCCTGAGGCGACATCCATCCAACCGGTTCTCATTGCGGTTCCGCCGGAAGCGCAAGCTGATTCCACACGGCAACCGGCCGCGCCGCGTTGTCCGATATAGTCAGCCAAAACAGAGCTGAGATGCTCCTGCTCGGTGTATAATCCCGAAGACATAGCTCCGGCGTACATTGAGTCAATTTTATCGATACCGGCATCAGCCATAGCTTTCAAGGCTGCTTCGGCAAAAATATCGCGAAGACTCTGATCCCAGAGTTCCCCGAATTTTGTCATACCGACGCCGATAATAGCAACGTCACGCATATTTGCTCCTGTATTATTTTCTTAAATTTTATTTTCTTTTTTTATTTCAAACTTCATCATTCAAGTTCAGAACATCTTGTGTCCGCAACATCGCGGCTTTAGCCCGATGTCTTGAGAAAGAGCGGAAAGCTCTAAGCATTCCGTTGCGACTTCCGGTCTGACAATAATTCTTCCAAATTCGTAATTCGTAATTCCAAAATCGTAATTGAATTAATCGTTGAACATGATTTTTTTGCGATAAGCTGCGTATTGACCGTAACTCAGATAGAGTTTTTTGCCGTCCAACTGATCGTGGATTTTCGGCGCTTTGTTCTGAACGGCAGGAAGCAGATCGGTAGCTTCGAAAACGAAACCGTCTGAGCCCGCGCCCGAACCGAATGAGATCATCATTGCTTTTTCGCCGGGTTTTAATACGTCCATAATCGCTGCCATTCCCGTGGGAGATGAACCTGAATATGTATTACCCATTTTGTTGACAACCCAACCCTGCTTCATCTGGTCGTTGGTGAAGCCCATGATTTTACCTGCTTTTAACGGGAATTTTCCGTTAGGCATATGGTATACAACGTGAGCGAAGTCTTCAGGTTTGAAACCTGATTTATCCAACAATGCTTCCGTACAACTGAGAACGTGTTTGAAATATGCCGGTTCGCCTGTGAAGCGTCCGCCGTGACGAGGATAATGTCTATATTCACGACGCCAGAAATCAGCTGTGTCGCTTGTATATGAATGAGTAGAAAGAACATTAGCGATAATGTTTTTACTACCGAAAATAAATGCTGATCCGCCGGCTGAGGCTGAATATTCGAGCGCGTCGCCGGGAGCTCCCTGCGATGTATCCGCTCCGATACCCATTGAATATTCCATGTTGCCGGACAGAACGTGGCTGTATGAAATATACATAGCTTCCGCACCCGCTTTGCAAGCAAACTCTAAATCAGCTACGTGTACATTGGGTCCTATGCCGAGGGCATCAACCAATACAGTACCTGAGGGTTTGACCGCATAAGGGTGAGATTCGGATCCGATATAAACGGCTCCGATTTTCTGTGGATCAATATTCGCGCGAAGCAGTGCGTTTTTAGCAGCCGCTACGGCAATCGTGATTGTGTCTTCGTCCCTGCCCGGGACTGTTTTTTCTGAGAGCATCAGACCGCGTTCGATAGATCCCGCGTCGTCGCCCCACTGGTCGGAAATAGTTTCGACCTTGATTCTGTAAGCCGGAACATACGACCCGTAGCCGACTATACCTGCTGTACCTGCCATAAAAAACTCCGATTAAATTATGAAACAATTATTGTATATGTGAAATAATGCTTATTGTCAAAAAGTACTTCTTAATACTTATCTATTCGTAACATCCTATCATTCTCGAAATCACTAATCTTTGTATTTCGGATGTTCCTTCTCCGATTTCGAGTAATTTTTGGTCTCTGTAATATCTTTCAGCGTCATATTCCTTCATCAAACCGTATCCTCCTAATAATTGAACGCAATGGTTCGCAGCTGTATGAGCCACTTCCGAGCAATATAATTTGCATATAGCTGATTCTTTGGAGAAACGTTCTTTTCTGTCGAGTTTGCGACATGTGTCGTAGAGATAATTGCGGGCTAGTTCAATCCCCATATCAATATCAGCCAACTTGAAAGCATTGGTCTGATATGTGGCAATTGCCCGTCCGAAAGTTTTGCGCTCTCTTGCGTAATTCAATGCGTAATCGAATGCTCCCTGCGCTAAGCCAAGCCCCATAGCGGCAATTGAAAGTCTGCCGTTGTCGAGAGTGCCGAGCATCTGTTTGTATCCGTCGCCTTGTTCGCCGAGCATGTTTTCGGCAGGGACTCTGCAATCCTCAAAATAAAGTTCAGCTGTATTAGAGGCGCGCCACATCATTTTTTCGTGCATAGTCTTTTGTGTAAATCCGCGAGTTCCGTTTTCTACGAGGAAGCAGGACAATTCTTTTTTGCCGTTTGCTTTTTCACCTGTGACGGCGAGAACTGTTGAGCCAAGTGTTATATCAGTTCCGGCATTAGTAATAAAGATTTTCGCGCCGTTCAGTACCCACTCATTTCCGTCTTTGACAGCGGTTGTCTGAGTATTTCCGGCATCCGATCCTGCATTAGGCTCTGTCAGACCGAAGCCCCAGAGTTTGCCGCCGGCGAGTTCAGGCAAATACTTATTTTGTTGTTGTTTGTTGCCGTAGTAATAGAGAGGACCTACTCCGAGGGAATTGTGAGCCGCGATTGTAGCTGCTTGTGAACTGTCGATTCTTGCAAGTTCTTCGACAAGAATAATATAAGAAACATAATCAAGTTCAGAGCCGCCGTATTCTTCGGGAAGGAAAGCCCCGAGGAATCCCATTTCGCTCATCTGACGAGTGATATCATAAGAAAATTCTTCTTTTTCATCCAATTCTTTTGCCTGAGGTTTGATTATGTCCTCAGCGAATTTGCGCACGGTGTCGCGCAGAAGAATCTGGTCTTCAGTTAGATTGTTATTTAATGACATGAAGCTCCTCCATAGTGAACAGGAACGATTATTTAAATGTTAAATAGAGTCGCGAATCTATTCTTTTCGCGGCGTTTTTAGTGCGTATTCGTATGCCGAGTGCTGATGGGCATTTGAAAAAGAGCGTTGGTTCGTTTATTTTTC
>JAQIDA010000303.1 GCA_027858275.1 Candidatus Kapaibacterium sp.
ATGTTACCGGCTCTCGCCCCTGCTTCCGGGCCAATATCAATGACTTGATCGGCGGAAGCGATTACGTGCAAATTATGTTCAATTATAATTACCGTATGTCCTCGCTCAGTCAATCGACGGAAGCATTTTAGGAGCTTTGAAATATCATCAAGATGAAGTCCTGTAGTCGGCTCGTCGAACATAAACACTGTGTCTGTAGATTTCTTAGCTTCGAGATGACTCGCGAGTTTGATTCTCTGAGCTTCGCCGCCTGACAGCATCGTCGAAGGTTGTCCTAATTGTAAATAACCGAGACCGACATCCTGCAAAGGTAGTAATTTTTTGATGATACGATTCTCATCTTTAAAAAATTCAATCGCTTCGTCAACTGTCATATTCAGCACATCGACGATTGATTTATCCTTGTATAAAGTCTGACGAGTTTCTTTTTTGTAACGAGTGCCGCCGCAGACTTCGCATTCCAAATGGACATCAGGCAAGAACTGCATATCTACTGTCAAAGATCCTGCACCCTCGCAAACTTCGCAACGTCCTCCGGGTACATTGAAAGAAAAATATCCGGGCTTCCACCCCATTTGCTTAGCTGCCTGAGTTTTGGCAAAACATTCGCGAATCGCGTCGAATGCTTTAGTGAAAGTCGCCGGAGTCGATCTCGAAGATTTCCCGATTGAGCTTTGGTCAACCATTTCCACAAAATCTACATGGATTGTGCCTTCCAATTTCTCGAAATTCGCGGAACTCCCTTCGAGCATTCCTCTGTCTTTTTTTAATCCGATATAGAGAATATCATGAACAAGAGTACTTTTGCCGGAACCGGAGACACCTGAGACAACAGTCATACAGCCGAGCGGGAACTCGACTTTTTTAATGTCAAGATTATGCTTTCGCGGCTTGTGAAGCACGATTTTCTTTCCGCTGCCTTTGCTTCTGTCAAGCTCGAATTTAATTTCCTTTGCGCCTGATAAATATTGTCCCGTTATAGATTCCTTACATTTATGAATTTTGTCGGGACTTCCTGCGTATATCAGCTCTCCCCCGAACTTCCCTGCGGCCGGCCCTATATCAATAATCATATCCGCATGTTGAATTATATCAGGATCATGCTCAACTACAATAATCGTATTTCCGAGATTTCGCAATCTGAACAAAATTCTAAGTAGACGTTCTGTGTCGCGAGGATGCAATCCGATACTCGGTTCATCGAGAACATAGAGAGTACCTACAAGAGTCGATCCGAGGGCGGTTGCCAGATTAATACGCTGAGACTCCCCGCCGGACAAAGTGTGATTCAAGCGACTAAGCGTCAGGTATTCAAGCCCAATATCAACGAGCAAACCAAGACGGCGTCTTAACTCTGTTAATATCTGTCCTGCCACAGCTTCTTCATGTTTAGTCAATTTGATATTGTCAATAAATAGGGCAACTGCTTCAAGAGGCATTTCTATCAATTCGGGGATATTCTTTCCGCCGACAAAAACCTGTCTGGCCGAAGTTCTGAGCCGAGAGCCGTTGCAGGCCTTGCATTTCGTGTAGCCTCGATAGCGACTCATCAAAACACGATAGTGCATTTTATAGGACTTATTTTCTACCATTTTGAAGAAACCGTTGATCCCGATATATCTGCCGACTCCGTTCCAAACTATTGCCTCTTGCTCTTTTGTCAAGGACTGAAAAGGCACATTTGTAGGAATATTATTTTTGAAGGCAATACTCAAAAGAGAATTCAAATGCCGTGAAAAACGCTCTGAATTGAAAGGCTGAATCGCTCCGCCTTCTATTGATTTTGATTTATCGGGTATAACCAGGCTTTCATCAATATCAACTGTTCGACCAAATCCCTGACAGCTCGGACAAGCTCCGAACGGATAATTGAATGAGAACAAACGCGGCTCCGGCTCATTATAAGGAATATCACAGGCGGCGCACTCGAATAAATTACTAAAACTATATTTCTTGCCTGAAGTAAGATTTCTCACAACTGCCTTGCCCTGCCCCGCGTCAAAAGCGGCTTCAACGGACTCAAACAAACGTGACAAAGTTTCCTTTTCATAGCGATATGCTAAGCGATCCACCAGAACAAAGACTTCTTCCGGACGGATAAATTTAGGTAGTTCGACAGTTTCAATATCGTGCAGCTCGATCATCCCTTTGAGCATAACTCTCGAAAATCCGCGCCCCAAATATGTGTTTAAAGCCTCTTTTATATTCGGTACTGACGGGCTCAACGGAAAACAAACATATAATTTGTCTCGCTCAACACAAACCGCTAAAGATTCCACAACAGTCGAAGGAGTATCGC
>JAQIDA010000323.1 GCA_027858275.1 Candidatus Kapaibacterium sp.
CATTTATATTTGATATTTTACATTTGGAAATGATCGAATCTAAAAATTTCAAGTAATTGCGACGATTAGCAGCAGAATCATAGTCTTTATGGGAATAAACCCGAGCATTTTCTGTTAAGGTAGAGAATGGAACTAACATCTCATAATCTCCACGCTCCATAATTTTAACTCTTAAACAATCCTCATAACAATCTTCGATTGGTTTTAATAGACTAACTTCATAATCTTTCCTTTCAACTTCCCTTGAAGATGAAGCACATGCAAAAATTGTCGCGGAAACTATTAGTAATAATAAGAATCTCATAATATTATCATTTCCAATTATTTATTATATCATTATAACTCGATCGTAGCCTAATAGTTCGATTTCTTATGCTACTCTCCCTTCTTCGGATGCAATACGGACTGCATTTAATTAATATTCTTTGCTGTAACATCATTTTTTTTATCCGTTTGATCCTCTTGATAGCTTGTAATAACTATCCAATTCAAGGAATCACCCTTCAAAGATGAAATTCCCTGATATCCTTTATAAAGGCCTTCGTGGAGATACACAGTATCTCCGGGCAGTATAGCAGAGGCATAATGCGCTTTTTCGATAGTGGCGAATGATTCTCCCTGCCCAATGTGTACTTGGGCAATTCCGTTAACTGAAACAAACATCAGCAAGAAAGCATTAATCAACTTTTGCATTTTTAACCCTTATTCCATCACTATAAATTTTTCAACACAAAGATCACCAGCATTACTAATTACACACAGATATGTTCCTGAAGGAAGATGAGATATATCTATTTTCCGAAGTTTTGAACCTGCGTTATCCGCCACTGTCATTATGCACTGCCCGAGCGGGTTGTATATAGAAATGTTCAGCAGAGGCACTTCCGCCTTTATTTCAATATAATCAGATGCGGGATTTGGATAAATATTTAAAAAATCGTCATTATAAAGATTTTGAATAATATTATCCGCATAAGACAGCTTATAAATATGTGATTCATAATTGCTGAAGGAATCTTTGAACTGACCTCCAACAATATCAATAAACCTGTTCTCATTTAAAACTTCAACTCGCAGCAGGGGATAATCGTCAGGAATCTCAAATGTCGCTTCCGTAGTACCGGGGCGCATTGCCGCAGCAAAAATATATTCATTCCCGGCAGTTGATTTAGTCATAACATCAACCGGAATATCCGGATTTGAACTTTCCGCGTTTGTATAATTTTCGATTGTTTGACTATTTAATACAGGTGCTAAGGATGATATTTGAAAATTTAAATCAGCTACTGCTTTGATCATTATGCTGTCGTGCAAAAGTGCTGCTTCGTCGAATGAAGGAGCCCAGGAATGACAGAAATATCCGATTCCTGTTGCGCCGTGTATTATCGCCATCCATACTTCAGACTTCACTTCTTCAGGTGTAGGTTGTCTGTTATTATTGGCTTGTATTTTTGTTGTTTCAATCCAACACCAAGTCGGTTTTGGATTCACAGACCAGCTGATCAGACTGTCAATGCCTTTGGGAACATACCACAGTTTCTCGCTCACAACAGTGTCTTTATCATTCACAGGATAAATATCGAATGAAATAATATCGCAACCCGCAATATAACCGTCATTTTCTTCCTTGTACATATTAAAATTCCCTGTACAAGTGCCGCGGCCGCCCCAGTTCAGATGAGACACACCCCTCCCCAAATTAAGATAAACGGGACGTGTCGGATCATTAGATTTCAATAGATTATAATAAGATATTATTTCAGCCGGGTCGATGCAAGGATCATATTTTTGTGTGTCGCTGTTCCATTGTGCATTATCAGGTTCATCGCCATGCACCCAACCGCTAATTGTGCTGTCATTTCCGAGCGATAAACCAAATTCATTTTGATTGCAGATCACATACATTCCTGCATCCTTTAGATCATCGAGCTGTGCCTGATTCAACTCATTCCACAGACCGACATATAAATTAATTCCTGCGTCTTTATATTCTTGGGCTCTGCTTGGAGATTGGAGCCAGACAGCAATAGGGAAATAATCCGGATTGCCGATTTGCGAAAAAGATGTGGAGTAACTAAACAGAATCAGCAATAGTATTGTAATTATTTTTTTCATTTTCTTGTTTCTTATTTGTTGCACAGTGACCTATCTATCTTATTTTCCTGTCAGCAATATACAAAATTGGATAACAAGCAAAAAGCGAAAAAGAGTTGAGCCGATAGGAATAGAGTCTTTTTATTTACTGAAAATTTTCGCAATCAAAAAATATAATAGTAGGTCGGACGCCCTCGTCTGGCAGGATTGTTTTGAACAGGACTTATGAACGGTTTATTCTGCTGTGCGACAGACCGGGGCGTCTGTCCTACTCTCAAAATAGCATGAAAAGTATTGATATATTAATCACACACCTATACATCTCCCCCTGCAAAACATCCAAGAACCGGGCCTATTCATCTTAGACGTCTAACTTTCATAATAAGTCGATTTCCCGGTTTAACGGATTCGTTTCAATGTATTCCAATATAATAATTTTCGTTATTGATAGTAATATAATCATTTTTTTTACTATACTGACTCTTAGTACCGAATCTGGGGGCAGGTTCACAACTAATTGGGATAGCTGGTTTTGTCTTATGATATTAATTTGCTATATTACGTTTCGGTAATTGATATTCAAGATATAAAATTGATACATATTCGATTATTATACAGGAGTTCAAGATGAAGTATTTAATTCTACTGATCAGTTTATTTGCAGTAACGTCGGTATCAGCCTCAGATGATTATTCCCAAAAGTTCGGACCGAATAAAACCCTTAAATCTACGGGGATAGTAGAGACCGTTTTGCTTGATAAAATTGATGACAGTTTTAAATATTCTTATACTTACAACAAGTATAACGACATATTGAGTATGCTGAAAGAGCAGACTAATTTAGCAGAGCCGCTCCCACTAAACAGGCAGAGCTATACTTATAACTCAAGAAATCATCTTGCTGAATGGCTATATGAGGTATATGAGACCGGCAAATGGGTAAATCGCATGAAAAGAGAGAGCAACTACGACAAAGCCGGGAATATGATAAACAAGACAACATACGAATGGACTGACAGTGATTGGGAAATGACAATTAAGTACTCAAACAGCTACGACAATGACAGGAACATATTAACACATCTGTATCAGACTTTTCAGAATGGTTCGCTCTCAAGCGGATCAAATAGAATCTACACCTATAATTCTTCCGGAGGAGTACTGACTACAACTCAGCAAAATTGGACAGGAACCGGGTATGAAAACAATAACAAGACAACGAATCTTTATCAGAGAGATTCCTTGCTATACTCTACAACAACAGCCGATTGGGTTAAGAAACGATGGGAAAACACATTTAGAACTACGCACTCTTACTCTTTGGCCGGCGATGTACTCACAACAGTCAACAGCAAATGGGTCGATAGAGTTATGAAATATTTGTCAAGATACACATACACATACAATAAATTTCGGAATCTATTGACACGCACATCTGAAGTATTTATAACAGACTGGAGGAATTCATCACTCCAAACATATACATATAACGCAAACCATGATGTGTTATCTTTGATTATTCAGACTTGGGCCGACAGCAAATGGGAAAACACTTCCAAGTATGCTTATATCTATGACGAATTTGGAGATAAGTTAAGCACGACAAAGCTGACTTGGGATGACAGATCTTGGGAAAATGAAGAGAAACGAACTTACAAACACAACAGAGACTTCTATCTTATCGAAGCTCACTTCGAAGCTTGGAACGGAAGCAGGTGGACAGACGAAAACGGAATGCTAAATTTTGTTGACTCAGAAGGAACCGGTTTTGGTTATACCGGATATAAGATTGAAATTATTTATAAGGGAGAGACGACTGTTGAAGAGACAGAGTATACGCACAGGCTTCAAGTTTATCCCAATCCCGGCATGGATGTTTTATATGTCAAATCTGAGAATATGCACGGAAACATCAGCATATATAACAGCTCAGGAGAAGCAATTAATTGCTCAGGGAATATAACTTTAAGTAATGACCAATTTAAGATTGATGTATCGTCATTAACGAGCGGAGTATATATTCTGATGTATCAAACCGTGGCGGGCACTCAAACATCAGCTTTTGTTATTTCGAAATAAACGAGAGATTCCAAAGCGACGGGAGAATTTTAGCAGAGACAGACAAAAAGGAACAGAGATAAAACTCTGTTCCTTTTTTGTTGAAAACTCAATTGTGCTCCTCCCTATACTCTGATCAGTGCGGTTTCCGGATGGTACTGTTTCCATGAGAACCAATATTCGTCAGATATAGCCACAGTTTCAAGATTTTCTTCTATTTGACCTGAAATAAATTTGCCGCTTATATCCCATATTGTACCGCTGTTATTATCAATTATATGATTGTCTTGAACAGCAAATTTTGTATTCGAGTTTCCTTCAGGAATTTTATACGCATTGACCGCGTTGTTGATACCGACAAGAATAAATCTATGTTCGTTGTTTTGCACGACTATCTTATTTAAAACATCTTGTTTCAGATAAACTAAATTATCAGTGATCGATGAGTCAAAAATACCGATAACGGGAGTTCTTGCCGGGAAGGTATTGTCTCGGTTCTTTTTTGACAGACCAAACACAAATTCGGAGTCCATAATTTTTCCCCAAATGCCGTGTATAGGCAATTCAAATTTTCTCAAATCTCTTGCTGTTACAGAGACTACATCTGGTACCGGAGATATCTTTTTGACATCTGCCCAGTTAAGAACCTGAAAAGTTATCATGTTTAAAGCAGAGGGATGTAAGTTTCCGATGATTGATCGGAATGTTGCCTGTTGGAAAAAAGTCTTTGTTTTTCTGTCGGCGACAATCATATTCCCCTTTTTTATTGAAGCGACAAAAAGCGGGCCGATCTCAGTTACGTCAAAGGGGATAATGCTTCTGCACATGGCACAATATGTCAGAGAAACGATTTTATCATTGAAACGATCATTGATTACGTGATGCCGGACAACATAGTCTAAGGGATAACATTTTGTGACGCCGGAACATGAAATCAGCGCCAATTGCATGTCATCTTTAAGCGGAAGCTTTGAAATGTCTTTTGCAAAATCGGGAAAATCTACTGCTTTGAACATGACTTCCTGATGCATTTTATAAACCATTAATACTGCTAAGCCTGAGAGGATCAGAGGCGTTATCGCCCAATCCGGGAAACTGTTCTGTTGAAAATAAATAATCACAGTCCAAACCGCAGAACCGATAAAAACTGACCAATTGAAGGGCTTCCGCAAAAAGTAATGATAGTATTGCCATGTTGGAGGAGTAATTTCATTTATTGGTAATATCAATGCGCCAAAACCCATGAGTATCGCGGCTGTCGCGGATGTATATAATATAAAAATCTCCATACTTTGAACCTTAAATCATTAGCATTAACATTCAGGACTTATCCCCCGGTCAAACTCTTGAAATAAACCGGGATGTCCGTTTCAAAAGTCATTTCTTCTTGAGTGACCGGATGCGTAATAGTAAGAGATGCAGCGTGGAGACCGAGTCTTTTGATTCCTTTGTTGGTTTTTCCGTACATTTTGTCGCCGACTACCGGATATCCCTTTTCGGAGAAGTGAACACGAATTTGGTTTTTTCTTCCGGTATAGAGATTAATTTTCAGCAAGCTGTATTTGCCGGATTCTTTGAGAACTTTGTAGCCGGTTTTGGAGAATCTGCCTTTTTCGGGATCATTGACTGAATAGACTTTGTGCGCGCTGTTTTCAGCCAAATACGAACTGATGAGGCCTTCCTTCTCCGGCAATTTACCTGTAACAACGGCAAAGTAAGTTTTAGAAAAATCCTTCCATTGATCTTGCAACAGATGTTTGATTCTTTTTGTTTTCGCAAAAATTAGCACTCCGGAAGTCTCTCGGTCAAGACGATGCACTATAAAGACTCTGTTTTTTGAACGAGCGTTCCCTTTTCTGACATAATCAGTCAAATGGAAATAGGCTGTCCTCTCTTTTTCCCGTTCGGTGCTGACTGTCAGCAGACCTTCAACTTTATTGACCACAATGATGTCCTGATCCTCATAAAGAATTGCAAGTCCTTTAGGCTGATGTTTTTTGGACGGCTTCTTGAATACTTTTCTTTTTTCTTGCATCGATTTTTTCTGTTTAGTTGTATTAGCTATGATCTTATATGTTGTGGAGGTCTCTTCAATTAAGGATGCAATATACGACAAAAAAAGGCAGGAATATAAAGATACTCTTGCCTTTAAATTAAATCAACAAACCGGAGCTTATTTGAGCTTGAAGCTTCTTGCTGATTTGATGAAAATGTCTCTGTAGTTGTCTTTTTCATCATTGAACAAAACTATAGTAACACTGTAGAGTTTTTTATCTTTATTTGCTATTGTTATTCGATAAAATATTTGTGTTCTATAATTATTTTTATTAAATTCTGTATTGACATACTGAAATTATTAAGTAATGTAGAGTGAGTTCAGTTTGTTTATAGGCATTTAATTGTTCAGTAACATAATAAAAATGGTGATTCGATGAAAAAAATTATTGCATCCTTTATTCTCTTGGTTGTTCTGGCATCATGCTCAGAAGATATTAAGGATATGAAAATGGGAGAATTGTTTCAAGAGGGATTTAGCGGGCAAAATGTTAAAGAAAAACTATCTAAACAATTAACATCAGATGAACATGAAATTTATTCTGCAGGGGCAAAAAGGTTGTTGTTTTCGGACTCAGAAAATTTCAAAAACATGACAGTCGGAGATGTAATTGAAAATCAAAGAGTATATACTGCGGAAATAAAACGTCAGCAAGAAGAAATCCAGCAGCAATTAGATAAACTTAACAGTATGGTTGGATTTAAGATTGTGAAAAAATCCTATTATTCGCAATCTTATGATAATTATAATGCGTTAGAGATAGAAATATCAAATAATACAGAAAAGACAATATCGGGCGTAAAGGCATCAGTCCTTGTCAATAATATGTATGATGACAAAGTACAGAATTTGGCATTTAGTTATGATAAAGAGATTAAATCAAAACAAAAAATAACATCTGAGTTTATGTGGGATTGTAATAGATATGATGATGAATCCATGGAATTAAAAAACACTAAAACTGAAAAATTGAAGTTTGTTTTTTCAACAGTTATGATATTATTTAATGATGGAACTAAGGAAAAGCTACCGGAATAATTCATTCTACTGATTAAATTAAAAGGTCGTAGTATTTGAATGCTACGACCTTTTAAATGTTATCATCCACCAACAAACCCGGATTATTTTAGCCTGAAGCTTCTCGCTGATTTGATGAAGATGTCTTTGTAATTGTCTGCTTCTTTCTTGAACCAGATTAAAGTGATCCTATAAAGTATTTTGTCTTTGCTCGTGTAGTATACTTTAGCGTCATATTTAGCTCCTGGGCTGTACTGAAATCTAAAAGCTTCATTGTTACCAAGTTTGATTCTTGTCAGATCATTAGCCTCGTTGACTTTTCTCATGTTATCTTTGACGATTTTTTCAAGAGATTTTGTTTTTGACGCGTTGAATAAATCTATGCGAATATTGCAATCGCCCCGGCGTTCGCCTGCATAGTTGTATTGTTTCATTTCGCCTGCTTTTGGCGCGGGATAGATTTTGAAATTATCCGGAACTTTGATTGTGAATCCGTCACCTGATTTAGTAACTAAACTTGTAGAAGGAGGAGGAATTTCTTCAGTTGTGAAGAGAGTATCGCCTTCTTTTAATACAACAGGAGCTATGGCAAGTTTGACTGATTTAAGAATTTCAGCAAAATTTGTTTTGTATTTTTCCATTGTACCGCCGAATGTTTCAAACTTAACGACAGTCAACATTTTCGGGTCAGCAGATGCTACATACATTTCGCCGTTGAACATACCGTCAGTCAATTCAAATTCATAGGCGTATTTCATGGCTTTCTGACCGTCGATAGTCAAAGATGTCGGAGCTCCTACACCCTGGATATCTTCCAAGAAAGCTGTCTGATCTTTTACCGCTATATCATAAGTTTTAGCGGAATCAAGACTAACGGCGTATATCTGAATTTTTGCTGCAGGAAATCCGTCGTTGCCGTAATTGTCAGCTCTGGAAGCACCCGCTTTTGATGAATATGTCGCAAAAGACAAACCGGGTCTTTTCTTCACATGCCAGTTTTTCGGATATTGTAGTTCGAATTTTACTACGTCGTCAGTATAAGAATCATAGCCTTCAACATCAACAGGCTTCGGGCCGTCGTCGCCGCAGCTCCACATCAGAGATGTCATTAATACAATCGCGAATAAGTTTAAAATCTTTTTCATTTCAACTCCTGAAATTATTAAATAGTTGTTATTTGTCAATTTTATTTTCTAATCAAATATATGAGATATCAACAAAGCACAAAGATAGTT
>JAQIDA010000367.1 GCA_027858275.1 Candidatus Kapaibacterium sp.
AAGATTTCCTTGAATTGACAAAAACAAAAATTGAAGCAGGAACTTCCGGTATATTCATGATTGGCGGAGGCGTTCCTAAAAACTTCACACAAGATGTCGTTGTCGCAGCCGAAGTACTCGGACATGAAGACACAGAAATGCACAAATACGCTGTTCAAATCACAGTCGCTGACGAACGCGACGGCGCGTTGTCCGGTTCAACTCTCAAAGAAGCCAGCTCATGGGGCAAAGTCGAAACTACTTATGAACAAATGGTGTTCAGCGAAGCAACTATCGCCCTTCCGTTGATCGCGGGATATGCCTATCATAAAAAGAATTGGAAGAATCGTAAAGAATTCAGATTTAATGATATGTTGAATAAGTAAGTATTGCTTACTGAATTTATTAAAAAAATCCGCCTGAGTGTTTTCAGACGGATTTTTTTATGATGATTTCACTTTATAGTAATGTTCACGAGAGTGTTGCAACAGGCAGCTTTAGCTGTCGGCAAGTGTCTATAATTTGAGATAGCAAGTAGGAGCAAGGGAGCATGCTCCCTTGTTCAATTCACGATAATTCTTAACTTAACGGCATTGAGACCTAAGCCCACTGCGTTTGTTATTTAGATAAAATTATTTCACGATCGTAATCTTTTTCGATACTACCCCACTATTATGCTTCAACCTAATAAAATAAGAACCTGAGGGCATTTGTACAGAAGGCTCATAAACAAACTTATGGCTGCCGATGCTCAAGCCGGGATATGTTTTGGAATTCATTATTCTGCCAAAAATGTCAGAAATTGATATTTCAATATCAGAATAATTGTCGATTGCGACTGTAATATTAATCTGTGAGCCGGATAGCGCGGGATTAGGATAAATATTAAAATTGTTTCCCGAAAATATTTCCCGGACATCGTCGAAAATTGAATAATAAAATATCTTTCCCTCGAAATTAGCAATCACGGGTTCTGTAACGTGTTGATAAGCGACATAATTATGGGCTGCAGTATCTTTCAATATTACATCTGAGTTGGACGACAACCAGTTTTCGCCTCCGTCACTTGTTCTGAGTATGCCGCCTGTAGTACTGACTGCGATCCCATTGTCTTTATCATGAAATGAGACATCTTCAAGTCGAGCAAAAGGGTACAAAGTTTCATTAAATTGCATTTTCCAAGTTTTTCCGCCGTCACGGGTGACAGCAATTCTTTGTGTAAATTGATCCTCCGCTTCTCCGGTATAGCCTCCAACGGCCCATCCGTTTAAACTATCAACAAAACATAGTCTTTTCATAGTGCCTATATTCATAAAATCATAATCAGACCAGTTCTCTCCGCTGTCCTCTGTTATGAATACCTTAAGACGATTTAGACTTTTTCTGGCAATACATAAAAATGTTGTCGGGGACAGAATTGTAGTCAAGTCCATGGCCATAGGAGTTTCCGAAGGTGATTTTAGTGTATCCCAACTGTTACCGCCATCTTTTGTATAGATCATCTGAGTCATGGATGCGGCCATTCCGTTCATAGAATCTAACATTATCACAGATTTTAATTCCGTAAAAAGAGCATAATTCGACGGGTCATATATGGGAGTGTTGACCCTTTTCCAGTTCTTACCCCTGTCTTCGGTTAAAATCACTACTCCTGAATCGCATGCGATCACGCACCTGTTTTTACTTGGATATGACATAGATCTTAGAATCAAATTCTTGTTTTTGCCGTCATAGTCAGGTTTGTAGACCATTTCCCAATTTTTCCCCGCGTCTGAGGAATGGTATACGACCCTATAAAGTCCTTGATCGTTTGCAACCGCAAAACAATTTTCATGGTCGGCGCAATCAATACCAATAAAATTCATGCTGCTATTGCTTGTATCTACAGGATTAAGCGGAGAAATCGCTACTTGAGCTTCCTTCCAGTCAGCAAGCGCGTTAATATTTAAAAAAGAAATTAAAGCTAATGTTAGTATGATATGTCTCATTTTCTCTCCTGATGATTTTCATTGTAGGATGCCGAAGCCAATGTTGTTAAGTTAAGCCAATTCTCTCGAATTTTCAACTGCCGGGTTAACCCGGCAGTTGCGGGAAATTATATTTTCAACACGGAGCAAGGGAGCATGCTCCCTTGTTCAATTCACGAGAATTCTTAACTTAACGGCATTGAGACCTAAGCCCACTGCGTTTGTTATTTAGATAAAATTATTTCACGATCGAAAAC
>JAQIDA010000019.1 GCA_027858275.1 Candidatus Kapaibacterium sp.
GTGTTTTTTGGAACTATTGCGGGAATCGCGGCTCCGTGTTCAAGAGCGTTTTTTATCACGTCACGAATTAATCTTTGGGACGGGAAGGGTCTGACAGAGTCATGAACCAAAACAATATCCGCATTTTAAACGGCATCAAGTTTTAGAGCATTCATAACTGAATCTTGTCTCTCTTTTCCGCCTTCGACTATGAATTTTATTTTTCTTAATCCGAATTCATAGAGTCTGTTTTCGATAAATAAATGCCAGTCGGGACTCAATGACAGAACAATTGTTTTAATTTCGGGCAATTCTTCGAAAGCTCGAAGAGCATGTACCAAAATCGGGACATTGTTCAAATCGACACATTGTTTTGGTTTGTCTGCCCCAAAACGAGAGCCGACGCCGGCGGCGGGAACTATAAGAACACAATTTGCACTAATTGGTTCTTCGATTAACTCAGGAATTATCTGATCGTTCATTTTTTTTTCTGCCTGCTATGTAAAATTTTCTATATTTGTAATCTTGCTTTATGCAATTTAAGTATTATTTTTCTAACCTGCATTGTGATAGTATCAAATGATGAATTATTTTAGCGCACAAAAACTCAATATATTCTCTGTAACTCCTCTAGTTGTTTCAGTTCTAATATTTTTATTATTCCTCTCCCCGGTGGCGAGCGAAGCTCAAGTATCTCAACCGAATATAGTTTATGCTTGTAAAATTGATGCTCCAATAACATTGGACGGAATTCTAAATGAAAGCTGTTGGTCCGAAGCACGAAAGATTAGTAATTTCCAACAACATGAACTCGATAACGGAGCTCCCGTAAGCGAGCGCACAGAAGTTGCTGTTATTTATACTCCCGATAAATTATTCATAGGCGTATGGTGTTATGACAGCGAGCCCGATAAATTGACAGCCAAACACATGAAACATGATTTTATGTATTGGCTTGATGATAATTTCGAGATTATCTTTGACACTTATTCAGATAAACGAAACGGCTATGTCTTTGTGATCAATCCCAACGGAGCTAAAAGCGATGTGCTTGTTACTGACGAAGGCAAGGGATTCAACCGAGATTGGAACACTGTGTGGGACGCGGAAGTGATGGTTTCAGACAGTGGCTGGTTTGCTGAGATCGAGATCCCGTTTTCCTCTTTAAAATATCCGGATACTAAAATTCAAAATTGGGGTATCAATTTCGAGAGAAATATCAGGCGAAAGCAAGAAGCTGTATTCTGGCAGGGCTGGTCCCGAGATTACGAGTTTGAACATGTGTCACATGCCGGGACTCTGGCAGGGCTTGAGAATTTGGAGGGTGATGAAACATTAGAGTTCAAACCATATATCTCAGGCGGTATTTCATATTCTTCAGAGGAAGGATTGGAAAAAAGTATCAAGGCCGGGGGTGATATTAACTATTTAGTTACTCCGACGTTGAAAATGAACATGACTTTTTTCACGGATTTCGCTCAGGTGGAATCGGATCGAGCTCAGATAAATTTTTCAAGATTTAATCTTTATTATCCTGAAAAAAGACAATTCTTCCTCGAAGGACAGAATAGATTTAAGTTTGATATTGGCAGCTCAAATATATTCTACAGCCGTAAAATTGGTTACAGCGACAGCGGGCAGACTCCGATTATAGGAGGTGTACGATTGTCGGGAACGGCAGGCAACACTAACATTGGTGTTCTGTCAATGCAAACTGAAGGAATCAACGGGATGCCTACTGCCAATCATTCTGTTGTTCGATTGCGACACAATTTATTGAAGCAGTCGAACATAGGCCTAATTATGACAGCCGAGAACAGACGGGGGCATTATAATTACGTCGGAGGAGTTGACGCTACTTATATTACGTCTGAATTTCTTGGAGATAAGAGGCTATTTGTCGGCGGTATGATCGCAAAATCTACAACTTATGATGAAAATGATGCTGATCAAAATGAATCCGGCGGAGAAAATGCTTATAAAGTCTTTGTGGAATATCCGAACGAACTTTATTATTGCCGAGCCGGAGTGGAGACG
>JAQIDA010000058.1 GCA_027858275.1 Candidatus Kapaibacterium sp.
CAAAGATTCGACATCGGATAATAATCGAGATTTCCCTGAACCTGTCGGACCGACAAAAGCGACCACTTCGCCCTGCTTAATGACAAGTTCTTTCACGGACTCAACTCCTCCGGTTTTATCTTTTCCGGAGACAATCCTTATTTTTTTTACGATTATATTTTTATAATCTTTCTGATTATTTTGCTCTGATAAGGCTGCAAATATGTCATTGGGATCAACTCCGGACTCTTCACATAAGTAGGCGATCGAAGAGTTCTCATTGCCATTGACACCGACACCCATTTTTTCTAACACTTCTCTGATATGCGGCGCCCAAGCTTCTATTTCTTCTACTGAAAGGGCGTCTATCCCGGGATTTGTATTTCCTCTCGCTGATCCTTCAATCATACTTCAAGTTCCTTCTTTTTTCTTATTTGAGACTTCTCGGGCAATTCCATCAGTTTCACGTTACCGCCGGCAAATTCTTCTCCTACTCGTCTTTCGCCCAGGCAAAACGAACATACGGCAGAAGGCATCGGATACCTGAGTTGAAGCTTATGCTTGATTTTCAAGACAGGAGCTTTTTTCATTTGTTTCGCGAGCATCAGGGTTCGCTGTCCGGTAAGGCCGTTTACTTCCAAAACCCTTGCTTTTCTGTTAACTTCCGACACCCGCACTCTGAAAACTTCCCTTTCTGTTTGGCTGATAATGTCGCCGCGAGTAAGGATAACAATATCAGCGGACTTGAGCAAGGGCCCGACTTTTCTCGGAGTGTTCATCCCGCTGAGCATATCCATGACTGACACCGCCAAGACACCCTCAAGATGCGGAGAACAGCGATTGCACAGACCGGCGCTTTCAATAACCAAAAAATCTAACTTTTTGCTTCTTCCCCAAGCAATTATCCTGTCGATATTTGTGGCGAGATAATGATCAGGGCAGATAAAGCCGGATAATCCCGTGACGCATTCAATTCCGGATTTTTTATAATCTTTCTCGTCGCCGCCTACAAGGCAGTCAAGCTTAACAACTGCTGCTCTCTTGCCTTCTTTTATCAGGTGCCCTAAGCTATAGCGGAGTACAGAAGTTTTGCCTGATGACGGAGGTCCGCTTAATACGATTAGTCTCAAATTTTTTCTCCCGGCGTTATCATTGAAATCAGTTTTTTAGTGTGTGCATCCGGATCGCCGTTTAATATTGAATCCCAGGGTCTTGATATTACAGTGTCAAATTCTATATCAGTATAGATATCAGAGTTGTTTGGAACAAAGCTGCCGTATGTCCATGTAAACTCAAGAAATTCGGCTGATCGCAGGAATTCAAGTATTGTATCCGCTTCTTTGTCGGCGTCTTTTCTGACTGCCATATAAGCAGGGACAGCCACAGGGCCGTCTTCGGGGATGATATGTAACGCACCTGCCGATGCCGCGAGTTTAGTAAAATGAAGAGGCATGATCACAACCGGGGGAACATCTTTTTTACCTACTCTCGGAGTTGACTGAGCCGGGTGCATAGTTTTACAGATATTAGCGGCAAGTTTTTTGAATGTTTTATCGCCCAAATGATAGTAAAGAGCTCCGAGTATATCGGGCATTATCGGCAGATCAAGGGACGGGAAAGCCACATGTCCCTCATATTCCGGCTTAGCAAGATCTGCCCAGTTTTTGGGGACTATTCCTCCGGGCATTAGATCAGGTCTGCAGGAAAAAGTAAACAATGCCGCAAACTGCAATGACAGTATGCCGTTGGGATCCTCAAGGTTTTTGAATTCCTTCCGTGGATTTATGGGCTGCGCGGCAGTTTTGAAAAAGCCTTTGTCGAATAATGTTCTGCCGTATTCTTTATGTAGGAAAATCTCCGTTCCCACAGCGGTAAAAACATCGGGGAATTTGTCGTATTCATCGTTCTTTATAATTTTCCCGAGCCATTTCCTTACATCTTTTGTGCCTGTGCCTTCACCCGCCATCCACCATGCAATTGACTTGCCCGTGGAGGCAGTGATCTCTTGGACGAATCTGTCGAATTTGTCTGTTAATACGGTTCTGACAGGGCAGGGAACTAAACCGAGATATCTCACATCGCCTTTGAGTTCCGGAACTTCGGCATTCTTTAGGGTCTCAGTGTTTTGATTCAAGTCGGTCGGGCTTTCATTCGGCCCAACTCCTGCGACTTTTTTGAAAACCGCAAGCAAGTCTTCTGTCGGGATGCCCCGAAAATTTGCGGCCTGCTCTATGGAAAACAGTTTGGCGACTGTTCTTTGCGCGATAGGATTTTTTAGCTGGTCGAAGCCCATTTTTACCAGAATATCAATTGCTTCCGGATAGGCTTTGATTAAATCCGCCACTTTTGTGTCGGCTGCTATTGACGGTAATTTTTCGGTCTTTCTTCCCAATTTTTTATCTCCTAAGTACAGTGTCAATAAACGGCGAGATGTTTGCAACAGAATAATTTCTGACCACATTGTATTCGATATTAAATTAACTAATAATTTGAAATATAAAAAATCATTAGCAGGTTTAATTGTGTCCGCAGAGCGTTTGCACCATAACTATTACTACGTATCATCAATATATCTCGATTATTATTTCAAATCGAATTCAATAGAATTATTTTCATGTAAAGTACCGAGTATCTCGCAATCAAGAACTGTTGGGTTGGTATTCACAGCTTCGTCTTAACAAGCCGCAAAACATTTTTCGCAGACTGTCTACAAACTTATTAAACGAATCGCTGCCTTGTAAGAAAAGTATGCAGGGTTTATAATATTTATTTTTTTCGTTTTCGATATGTTGTTGTTATTGGGATATACGCTTATGATTGTTATAATACCTATAAACAAATCGTGCCGGAATTGTTATTCTCTCAAAGACAAGGCTGAAAATGCACGCTTTTACGAATAATCCAACAAAAAGAATTATTATCTTATTTGGAAATAGATAATCGAGAACCAAAGACTTAAACCAAAAATGGTATGATTTAGCCAGTAAATGAACTATCAGGGAATTGCTGGTCGCACCGTCATCAAGAGCCATGGCACAAGCAAAAGAATAAAATATCAGAATTCCCGAAAATATAAACCCAACCCAACATACCCAAATTTTAATTGGATATTTTTCATATTTAAGTATGTCTTTCATTTCCTCACAATCCTTATCGAATAAAACTTATCAGCTATATCTGAGAGCAGTTCTAAATCTTCCCCGTCACCGAGGGGGTCTTTCACCAAGTACTCCTTGCCGCTTTTTCCTACGATCAGCACCCAATGGACAACACTGCCCCAAAGCTTGATTTTTACAATAATAGGACGGTTTCGCTTAAGAGCTTCGTCGATTTGCGCAAAAGTAGGGGCATTAGAAACCTCAATTTTTACTTTGCCGTTGGTCAC
>JAQIDA010000251.1 GCA_027858275.1 Candidatus Kapaibacterium sp.
ACTTTTCTGAGATTTTACAAAATCGATCAATTATAAAAGCAGAAGAAAATTCTGTTTTAGATATTCCGCCTTATCTTATCTCTTCAGAACAACGACAAGTTGTTCGAATTCTCTCCTTGTCTTCATCCGATTCGGACGAAGATAACATTTCCTGTTAATTTAAGCATCAATTTATTCAATTGCGAACCGGCATTAATTTGCCGTCGCTTGAGTATGTTTTCTCGATCTTTTATTATCAATAATTACATTTTACAACAGGAATATTATCATGAAAAATTATATTTTATCACTAATTATAATCACTTTGCTTTCAGTCGGCGGGGCAGAAGCAAAGACACTAACCGGAGTCATATACGGGATTGACGCCGAGGGCAATCAGACAGTATTGCACAGCGCGATAGTCAAAGTCCTTGAGACACAAAACGGAACGCTAAGCGATAAAGACGGGAAATTCACACTCGAAACAAACAAACACGATCATCAGTTATATGTCAGCTACGTAGGCTACAAAGCCGACACACTCTGCTTTATGGAAGTGTCGCATTTAGAAGTCAATCTATGTGATATTAAAACAACTGACAAGGTCATTGTTACGGAAAGATCTGCGGGAAGCACGCTCGACCAAGCCGGATATGTTAAATCAGAAACAATCACTCTGACGGGTCTTCGCAAAGCCGCCTGCTGCAACTTGTCTGAAAGTTTTCAGACAAATGCCTCCGTCGACGTGGAATATTCTGACGCTGTTTCAGGAGCCAAACAGATTCAATTGCTCGGTCTCGCCGGAGTCTATACTCAGATGAACAGCGAAAACATCCCGAATATGAGAGGGCTCGCAATTCCTTTCGGACTTAATTATATTCCCGGTCCCTGGATGCAGTCGATTTCAATTTCTAAAGGCGCCGGTTCAGTTACAAACGGCTACGAATCTATAACAGGTCAAATCAACGTTGATTACGTCAAACCTTTTGAGGGTTCTCCCCTTTATGTGAATTTATTCGCGAATCAGGAAGGGCGCGCGGAAGTTGATTTTATCGGCAATTATGAAATAACGGACAAATTATCAACAGGCTTGTTCTTGCACGGCAATTATCAAAACTCCGAAGTTGACAGAAACGATGATACATTCTTTGATATGCCGGCAACGGAACAATTCAATATTATGAATCGTTGGAATTATACCGGCGACAATCTTCGAACCACTATTCTGTTTAAAGCTATGAGCGAAGAGCGCAAGGGCGGGCAAGTCGGATATTTTGACAACAATGCCGACGCTCCCTACGGAATGAAGATCAAAACTGACAGATATATGGTTTTCGGAAAAGGCGGATATGTGTTTGATACAGAACGCTATAATAGTGTGGCGATGAAGTATTCATTATCATCACATGATCAGACTTCATTTTTCGGCAACAACAATTACGACGCCAAACAGACTTCGGCAGTATGGAATCTTGTCTATATAACCGAGTTCAACTCAGATCATGTCGAGAACAAGTTAAGTCCATTAAGTGACGAAAAAGAATATCTGCTTCATTTAAAGCACAAGTTATCAGGCGGACTTTCATTTCAATATGATGACTACAAGGAAACATTCAACGATCAGAATTTTGACCGCATTGAATCAGTACCCGGTATTTTCTCGGAATATACTTTATCCGGGCTTTATGATTGGACCATCGTTGCCGGTGTCCGCGCTGACTTTCATAATAAATTCGGGACTTTTTTCACTCCGAGAGTTAACATCAGATACCAACTCAACCCTGAAACTGTTGTCAGAGCGTCTGTCGGCAAAGGCTTCAGAACCGCGAGCCCTTATGCAGAGAATATCGGACTGCTCACAAGTTCACGTGATTTGATTTTCGACGAAGAAATCAAAGCTGAAGAAGCAATGAACTTTGGTATAAACGCCACAACTAATATTGATATATTCGGAACGCTTTTTACAATCGGTGCCGAATACTACAGAACACAATTCATCAATCAATTGATTGTTGATACTGACAGAAATCCGGGTGAAGCGCATTTCTACAATCTCAACGGAGATTCTTATTCCAACAGTTTGCAGCTCGATTTGAATTTTAAATTATTTGATTACTTAGACATCACTTCGGCATACAGATTGAACGACGTGAAAATGACGATTAACGATAATTTACGCGACAAACCGCTTATCAGCAGGCACAAGGCATTCATCAACTTAGCTTACAATCTTGAAGAATACGGCTGGCTGTTCGATATTACAGGCGACTATCACAGTTCAGGCAGGATCCCGGATACAGAGACAAATCCTGAAGAATATAGATTAGACAAAGAGTTCGCGCCGTATATTTTGACACATGCTCAGATAACTAAAGAGTTCGAGAGCTTCTCCTTGTATCTCGGTGTCAATAATATCGGGGATTACAAACAAAACAATCCTATACTCGCTTATGACAAACCGTTCAGCAAATACTTCGACAGTTCAATTATTTGGGCGCCTACTGCCGGAAGAATATTTTATGTAGGGTTTAGAACAAATATATTCTAGGAGTTCAACTATTCTAAGTCCTTAAAGTCGATCATGATATTTTATCATGATCGGCTTTTCTTTTTTATATATCGATAATATTCTGCTTGACTATTAGATCGGAAAAGCGTATAATAACTATTCGTTAACTTTTGCGGTTAGCACGAATAAATGAAAAAATACACAAATACTGCTTGGCTCAAGGCATTATGTCAGAACGTTTGTCTTTCACAAATATCGGAGAGTGTTTTTATGAAAAAGTTTAATATAAATCGCAAACACGGAATCTTGAAGATTTCAATGTTCATTGCAATGCTCCTAATGTCCATAAGCCAACTATCTGCCGGAAACGCGTATTGGGGAGATCTGATTCGCCCGGATGCAACATTAATGTTAGGTGAAGAAACTCCGGTACATGTAGAAATGAAAAATTCAGAAGAATTTTCAGTATACATGATCACTTTAACCATAAATATACGCAACATGCAGACTGAAGAAATTGTATTCACCTACGCTGATTTTATAGATGAATTGGAACCGCTTGCCACTCACGTAGTAAACAGCGAACCCTTTATGTGGTTAGTTGATGAACCGGGGATGTATTTGATTGAGTTGTCTCTTTTCGGAGAAAATGACCAAAACCCCGACGACAACGAAGCAATTTTTGAGTTAATGATAAACTCGCCGACGGATTTCGAATTCCCTGTCTCAATTGAACAGATTGATTTTACGAATGAATGGCAATTCCCAAACTCATCAGCCGGCTATATCAACATCACTTATGAACCGCAGACAGATATCAGATACGTCAATATGTACGCAAGAAGAACTCCCGATGATGAGCCTGTTTGGATAATGAAAAATTTTCCCTTGCTTCCGTTTGAAGAAGAGCAGACTATAGCCTATTGTATTAATTTTAGAGAATTAGGCTTTGTCGACGGAGAAGATGTTACAGGATTTGAAGTAAATCAAGTAGTCAATCTTGACTATATATCAACTGCAGAATTTCCTGAAATATGGCAGTACATGCCGGTAGAAAATACAGAATATAACGTTGGGATAAGCAATCCGGTTGATCCCTTATTCCGGCTTGACCCGTTTTACGTTGATTATGTAATAGAACTCGGCCGTAAAATAATTTGGGATTACAGAGGCTGCAAAGTACCAAATATTGATTTAGACGGAGCAAATCATCCTTCGTCTCCAACCTATGCCGGCGATGTCAATGCTTGCGGACCGGCGGCTGCCGCCAACAGTATGCAATGGTTGGCAGATTCCGATTCTCATATTAAAGACAACGGCACACAGCGTGAGAAAATGGAAGAACTCAGCAAGATGATGGAGCGTGCCCGAGGCGCAGGCGTGTCAACAAGGCAATTAATTAAAGGAAAACTTGCATTTATAGATAAACACAAACTGCCTATTCATGTAAAATACCAAAGCTATTTCGAAAATACCGATGATATTAAATCACCGGATACTACTTACAACCACACAGCCACAAACAAGAACCCTTCCGCGAACAAACCTCCCTCATGGGATTGGCTGCTGAGCGAATTCCAAAAAGGAGAGGATGTCGAAATGATGTTCGGTTGGTATGACAGCTCAGGCACTCGCCACGGCGGGCACTGGGTTACAGTCACCGGGATGAGTGATGTCGGAACGGCAAAAGGTCTGTACTTCAAGGACGATGACGTTCAGGGAACAGCCGGCGGCACTCGCCAGAAGTATGTAAATTGGGTTGAAGGTCCGAACGGTTGGTCTCGGCTCACCGGCTTCACAGGACCAAACAGCAATTGCTGGGTGGAAAGTGTTGTCTCTGAAAGTTATGATCCTTCGGTCAAATTTGATAAGATAAAACCGACAATGAAAAAGGCGACTCAAAAAGGAGGGGCTCCGCCGACAGATACTAAAGCAATACTTAAAATAGACTTCCCCGCTTCAGATGAAATTAAATATATTAACTTTGTTGCTTTAGGTACAGACGGAGAAGAATTCTGGATTGCAAGGAATGTAATGCTGCCCCCGTTCGATCGAGAGCAAGCCATAAATGTTTGGTGGGATATGGCAGACCTCGGTTATACAAAAGATAATCTGCCCGATGAAGTAGCAATTTATTATGAATTAGGCTTTGATCCTAATTTCACGTCTGACAACAATGATTTTTTCCTCTTGGATGTTGTTGAAGAAATAATTTATTTCGGTGATGGTGCTATTGACGATACTCAGAGTAAAGACATAACGACACTTTCCGATTATTATCCTACTTTTGAGGAGCCTCAGGTAATAAAATGGGTCTATCGCGGTTGTGATGTACCGAATGTAGACTTGGACTCTACAAATAATAATCCGGAAACTACGGACGGTTACGCAGGTGATATGAATGCTTGCGGACCTGCCGCTGCAGCCAATAGTTTACATTGGTTAGAAACCACAATAGAAGAATTGGATCTCACTTCCACACTCAGAGAAAAACTGGTTGAACTCAGTAAAATGATGAAGCGAGGAAACAACTCCGGCGTTACAACGGAAGACTTCCTTAAAGCTAAACAAGAATTTGTTGACAAGCATAAGCTTCCGATAAAAGTCAAATTCCAAAGCTATAAATTAGATACCAATGATATCGATTCTCCGAATGACGAATTCGGACATGATATAGACAATCATAACGCCTCGAACAACGCGATTCCGCAGTGGGATTGGCTGGTTCAAGAAATGGAACACGGTGAAGATGTTGAAATTGAATACGGATATTATGACAAAACCGGCAAAAGAGTCGGCGGTCATTGGATTACCGTCACCGGAGTTTACCAAATTAACGGAGCGAGAGGGATATACTACAAACACGATCTTCGTCAAGACTCTGCCGGAGGAACCCAACAGGACTTCGTCAATTGGATTGATCTTGAAGGAGATTCCTACCTCGGACAATTATCTTCGTCTGATTATACATGTTGGGTCGAGACAATCGCAAGTGAAAGCTATGATCCGTCAGTGACATTCGACAATATTAAACTCAAAGTCAAAACATTTGACAATAAGGGCAAGGCTGTAATTTCACCAACCAAAGCTTGTGTGGAAATTGAGTTCCCAGCAGCAGACACTATAAGTTATATAAATGTGTATGCTAAAACAGTTGACAATACGGAATTTTGGATTGTAAGAAACTTCATGCTTCCGCCGTTCGACAGAACTCAAACGATCGATGTTTGGTGGGATATGGCAGACCTCGGTTATACCGAAGACAATATGCCTAAACGATTGGAGATTAACTACAACAGCATATACAACGGACCCGGCAACAGTAAATTCTTCGGCGGGGAAGCTGAAATTGAAGTAATTACATACGGTATCGGATCGGTCGAAACAGATCCTCCGACCATGGATTACACAGTAAATCGTGCTTATCCTGTCTATAAATCGGAGCCGAACCCCAACAAGGTTTATCGCGGTTGCAATATGCCGAATATCGACTTAGATTCGATTAAAAACAATCCATCCTCTGTCCCGGGCTACGCCGGTGACAAAAACGCTTGCGGCCCCGCAGCGGCAGCAAATAGTTTGCATTGGCTGGAAACAACATTAGTTGAACTTGATTCGACTTCAACGCTTACAACGCTTAGGCAGAAGCTGGCAGAATTGAGCAAAATGATGAAACGTTCTGACAACGGCGGCGTTACAACAGACAATTTCCTGAAAGCTAAGCAAGAATTTGTTGATAAGCACAAATTGCCGATACGAGTAAAATTCCAAAGCTTCAAATTTGATACTAATAATATTCCTTCGCCCAATACGGATTACGGTCATGCGATTGACAATAAAAACACAGCAAACAAACAGTCTCCGGCATGGGATTGGTTGATGGAGGAAATGAAACACGGTGAGGATGTTGAACTTGAATACGGTTACTATGACAGCACCGGAAGAAGACAGGGCGGACACTGGATTACAGTCAGCGGAGTTTCCGAAGTCGGCGGTGTCAGAGGTATATACTTCAAACATGACCGAAGACAGGATTCAACAGGCGGAACAAAACAAGAATTCGTCAATTGGAAAGATACGCTCGGATACTCATATCTCAGTCAGATATCCTCGGCAAATTCCACTTGCTGGATTGAAACAATCGCAAGCGAAAGCTATGATTCTACCGTAACATTCACCGGCATTTCGGAAAACATTGAACGACGATTCAAGATGAAAGTCTACGAAAATCCAAGTTCGACTAACACTCCGATAAATATAGTCTTCGAATTACCTAATGACGCTTACGCGCGCGTATCAATCTCTGACATGCAAGGTAGAGAAGTCGCCCTGATCAATAACCGATTGTTCCTGACAGGTACAAACACAGTTGTTTGGGACGGACAGGACAACTCAGAACAAACTATAAGCGCAGGAATATATTTCGTCGTGATTCGCTCAGGCGGAGCCGAGGAAACTGTTAAGATCATTCGAAGATAGATCAATAAATCAAACACTCGGCAATTTGCCGCAGTGATTTTATTATCAAAAGAGCCCGTTATTTTTAACGGGCTTTTTCTTTGCCATAAAAAAAAGGCGGCTTCCGTATAAGGAAGCCGCCTGTATATAGTCGAAGCTCAAGACTCCGATTCGTTAGCGTGCACGAAATCAGAAATATATTTGTTCTAATCTTTGCTTTTTACTAGTGGAATATCTGTCTTTTTCCTCGTAGGAATTAAACAGTCCTTCAATCACTTTATATTCCCTTGCGGCCCATTCTCTGTCGTCGAATATAGAAATGATACCTTCAGCCCAGAGTAGTTTTTGCTCATTACCGGCAAGATTGCTCTGTCCGTCGGCATAAATCACACGAATAGTATCATCACCCATTTTAAGTGTTTTCAATCTGTTCGCCATTGCTTGATATTGCTCGGCTGTTTGGCAAGTGGCGGAGGCTTCTTTTAAGTATTTCGATTTCATATCTTCGTCTCCGAGCTCATGAGCCAGCGCGCCCATATATGCTTTGCACATATAATCAGATTCCAATTCGCCTGCTTTTTCCAGCAAACGGCGAGCATTTTGATTGTCGCCCATAATTTTATTGACTACTTTTGCCAAATCGCAATAATTGTATGCCGTTCGATTTGCATCGCTGTCGTAATTTTTCTCTAAGTCAACGATGGACTCAGCAGCGAGATCTTTTAAATCGAAAACATTAACCAAGTTTTTACTTAGTTTACAGAAATCGAAGAAGAAATCAATTCTATCAGCGATGAGTTTTTTGCTTGTGTTCTGAATCCACTCGTTATCATCAAGATGAGTTTTTACAGAGGTCATTAATTTGAAGTAATTATCAGTATTCAAAGCCTGTGAGTCGAGCAGAGCTTCCGCTGATGTCAGAAGTTTTCGCGCGTAATAAGGATCTTTGAGGGTCGACATCATATCATCGGTCAAAGCCATAAATTCTTTGAGAGTAACGGCTTTTTCTTCAATTTTCTGATATGCGTCATATTGATCTTGATTTGCTACGCGTTTTTCTAATTTTTCGTCAACTCTTTTGATCCAATCAGCATTGTCGGGGAAGTGTTTCTTAACGGCGGCGTTGGCGTTTTTCATCTCGTCCAAAGTCGTTACAATTTCTTCGGCTTTTGTGAAAAGCTTTTCCGCTAATGCAGTATCTTCCAGGATTTCGATTGTTTTTTCAGCAACTTGGAGCATTTCGGGAGTAGTCACGGCTTTTGCTTCAGCGAGGAATAGAATATCTCTTGCGAAATCTTTGTCGCCAAGCTTAAGTCCTACTTCAGTAAGCAATACTATATAGGCGTCAAATTTAGCGACATTGTCCACAGCTTTGCGATAAATCGCGGCTGCTTTTACTTTGTCAGCAAGATTAGTAATGATATCAGCGGCAATCACTGACAATTCAACAGGTGCATCCAAACCTTCGACCGTACGATCGTAGATTTCGCTTGCATATACTTTGTCATCCAAATCATCGATAACTGCTTGTGCGAGTGCGGCAAGATCCTTGGCGCCTTTCATTTTGCTTTCGGCGCGAGCATAGAATTTTTTGGCAAGTTCAATATTTCCCATTTCGGAAGCTATTGATTTGGCGAAAACGAGTAATTGAGCTTTATCGTTGATATCGTTCAATCCTTTTTCATAAGATTCGGCGGCAGAGTCTTTATTTTGGAATAGTTCCCAATATGCTTTTGCGAGATCGATGTTTTCTTCGCCGTTCATAGCGAAATCTTTGCCCTGATCCATCATCTCTTCGGCTTTTTCTTTGTCATCGCAGCAGAGCATAAATCCGTTTGCGAGTTTTACGAATTCTTTTGTGAACTGAGCGTCGTCCTCAACATCTTCGAGAACTTCAGCAGCCCAAGCTTTGTCGTCGAACAGAGCTTTGACGGCTTCGGCATACTCAACCGCAACGTCGATTTCGTCAACGAGATTATCACCTTTTATGAAGAACAGCTTGGCACTGTCTTTGTCGTCTTTGATGAGATTTTCCGCAAGATTGCGATAATCCTTGATTTCCTTGCACAGCCCTTCCACTTTTTCAAGCAGTTGCTTAGCAAGTACTTCGTTGCCGAGATCGCTTTGAACATATCCGGCAATGGTCAGGAATTCATTGATTTTTTTCGCGTCGTTGGCGGCATTTTCGAGAAGTTCCGTTGCTTTTTCTTTGTCATCTGAATATAAGGCCATGCTGTGACCGACTACGGCAAATTCCATAGCCTCGAAGCAGCAATCTTCTGCTTCTTCGTACATATCAGCGGCATATTCCTTGTCTCCGAGTCCTTTTAGATGGACTTCAGCGACAAATACATAATCAGCCGGTAAAGAGCATAAGCCCTCAGCGGTGTCGGCGAGTGATTTTGCGTAATCCTCGTCCTTAGGCTCTTGCAATGCTTCCAAAGCAAGCGCGCAGTATTCCTCGACCGATTTGCAATCGGCTTCGCGGGCTTCGAGGTGTGCTTTTGTTGCCATAATGTTCTCCTACTGTTTTGTTTTTGATTTATTGTTATCAATTTCTTTCTTATTCACGAGAGAGAATTCAGATAAAATCAAACAACTTAAGAACGTGTCGCATTTTTCAGCGACAGGCAGACTATTTATAATTGACAGTATTGGTATCGACTAATCCAAGCTGACAACAAGGGGTTGCAACCCCTTGTTGCGCAGCAGAGATTTCTAAATTCATCAGTCGATAGATACTAATTCAAGATCGAAAACCAATTCCTGTCCCGAAAGGGGATGGTTGGCATCGAGAACAATATCCGTTTCGGTAATGTCCGCAACTCTAACGGGAATTATATCGCCGTTTTCGTTGGTCATTTCCAATGTGTCGCCGACCTTTGGTTCAACGCCTTCAGGCAATTGCTTGAGATCAACTTTGAGAAGCAATTCTTTGCGATATTCGCCGTAAGCTTCCGCAATAGGGATATTAATTGTTTTCTTTTCGCCGACTTCCATGCCGATGATACCGTTTTCAAAACCGGGAATTACTTGATTACTTCCGAGTTTAAAACTCAAAGGATCGCGTCCTTCGGATGTGTCAAACGTGTTTCCGTCTGTCAATTTGCCTGTGTAATGTACTTTTACTGTGTCGTCTTTTTTTGCCTTTGCCATTTTCTAGTCCTGTTTACTTTAAATAAAACTTAATTCACACTGGTTGTCACTTCTTCAATAATCGTACCGGTTTGATCAGGTTGTCAATTATAGTCTGAGTTGTTTAATTAAATCTGTTATTTATATTTATTTTCAAATGCCTTAGACACTCTCTTGAATGCCTTACAGCTTTCTTCCCACTCGACTCTATATCTTATTCGTTTTCAGCAGCTACCTCCGGGTTAACCCGGAGGTTGAGCGAATCTCCTACATTTCCTTATAAGGATTCGGTCCCATGTCTTCAATGACTTTAGCGAAAGTATTGAAAATATCGGGAAGTTTATCATATTCATCAATCGAGAGCATGTGAAGTTCCACACGTTCAGGTTCGAGAACGAGTTGTTTCAATTTTTCCTGAACATTTTCCATTCTCTGATTAGCTAACTCACTGCCCTTAATGAAGTGACATTGATAATCATCACCGTATTTACAGCCAATCAGCAAAGCTCCGTCAAATCCTGCAGCCAATGAATCAGCTATCCAGCTTGTGCTGACAGATCCGAGGCAGCGTACGGGTATTACTCTGATATGCGGCGAAATCTTCATGCGTTTGCGTCCGACAATATCAAGCGAAGGATAGGCATCGTTTTCGCAGAGGAAAGCGATAATTCTCGGAGTAGCCACATCGTCATCTTCTTCAGTCGGCACATAGATAGATTTTATCATCTGAGATACAATCTGAACCGAATAATTCTTGAAGCTGATAATTCTTTCCGGACATGCACCCATACATATACCGCAACGGCGGCAACGATTAGGATTCGGCATCGGAGTGCCTTTGATATCTTCTTCAAGCGCGCCGAAAGGACATTCTTCCGTACAGCGTTTGCACTGAGTACATCTTTGGAAGAAGAAATCCGGGAAAGTTCTGTCACCCGAACGAGGATGAACAGCCGTTCCTATTCTGATATTTTCTAATATTTGCATTGCTTTTAACGAAGCTCCGAAAGCGTCATTTTTAGACGCGAGTGTATCCATTGGCTGGCGAACTGAGCCGCAAGCGTAAATACCCGTTCTGCGAGTTTCATAAGGGAAACATATATAATGTGAATCGGGGAAACCGTAATGCAATGTCGGAAGTTCCGGACCTTGAATATATTTGAGATTCAAGCACGATTCCGTCGGAATAGTGAAATCCTCTTCGGGATCTTCCGGCAATTCGATTTTGTCGGGAACCGTTGAAGGAACCATGCCGGCGGCAAGCACAACCAAATCAGCTTCAATACTGATTTTCTCGCCTATCAAAGTGCCGTCTATATCGACGCGGATGTTATCATTTCCGGCGTCTGCCATTTCACTGATTTCGCCTTTTGTGAGGAATATATTATCCTCATTTTGTACTTTTTTATAGAATTGCTCGTATTTCCCGGGTGTACGCATATCTTTATAAATCACATAGATATTAGCGTCGGGATATGTTTCGCGGAGATACATCGCCTGTTTCAGCGAGGTCATACAGCAAACCGATGAGCAATAAGGGAGATGATCTTTGTCTCTCGATCCGGCGCATTGAACAAACACAATGTTTTGAACTTTAGCGGAATCTGAAGGACGCACGATATTGCCGGCTTTGGCAAGTGCTTCCATCTCAATATTAGTGATTACATTTTTGAATTTCCCGTATCCGAGATAACCAAGTTTTTCAGGATTATAAGGTTTCCAACCGGTCGCCTGAATGATTGTTCCCACTTGGAATTTCAAATCTTTTCCGTCAATTTTCGCTTCTACGTCGAACATACCCGGTTGCCCGGATGTTTTTTCGATCACGCATGAAGTCAGAACTTTTATTTTCGGAATCGCTTCTATTTCTCCGATCAATTCATCAATCGGGTTGAGTTCGAGATCATAATGAGGAGCGTTTCTCGGTGTCAGCTTATGTAGTTTTCGCATGAAGCCGCCGAGTTCCGGAGCTTTTTCTGCTATTACAACAGGATAACCGGCTTTTGCTGAGGCTATCGCTGCGGTCATTCCCGTGAAGCCACCGCCGACAACCATTACGGTATCGTTGATGTCCAAAACCATCGGTTCGGGTATTTCGCTTGCGACACCTTTGATAAGACCCATTCTCATATAATCAGTCGCGAGGTCTTGGATGTCGTCATTATTTGGTTCGTGTGACCAAGCGACTCCTTCGCGCAAATTAACCCGTTCGGTCAGAATATCGAATTTAAATATATCCGTATGGTATCTCAACGAACTCGCGCCGATTACTACGCCGTCAAGTTCTTCCGCTTTTATGTCATCTCTGACCAAGTCAGCGCCTTTTGTCGTGCAAAGACCGGGAACAACTTTCACTAAATGAACATGTTCTTCTTTTTTCAGGTCCTCAGCGAGCTTTTCACAATCAATAGCTTTGGATATTTCGAAATCGGGGCATATATAAATACCAAATTTTTTAGCGTCAGCCATATTATTTGCCCTCCTTAATAATGTGAATAGCTTTCATCGCTGCACCCGTAGCGTCTTGAACAGAGCTTGCTACGTCGTTGGGAGCAGCACAAACACCGCAAGCTATTATCCCGCGATCCTTGTCAGTTTTGATAAAACCGCATCCGTCGAGCATTGTTTTATCCGGGAAAGTGTCAGTGTTCGGTTTCATACCGGTGGCGAGAACAACCAAATCAACTTTTATCTGATCTAAACCGGTGCCGAGTGTATCTTCGGATTCAACAATCATCTGATCCGAATTCGGGTCATTGATAACTTTGGCAATCTTGCCGCGCTTCAAATGCAATTTCTCGTCTTTTTTGGATTCCTCATAGAAATCCTCGTAGCAACCCGGTGTGCGGATATCTATATAACAAATATATATTTCAGCGTCGGGGAACTCTTCTCTTATATATCGAACTTGTTTCAGTGAGGCCATACAGCAAATCGTCGAGCAGAATTCCTGATGGTTTTCGTCACGTGAGCCTGCGCTCTGAACAAAAGCTATTTTGTCAATTTTGCTGTCTTTGCCCGCTATTTGAATCTTGCCGCCGGTCGGACCGTTAGCAGAGGCAAGGCGTTCGAGTTCTACGTTTGTGATAACGTTAGCGTTTCCTTTATACCGCAGTTCTGTCAGATTGTCAGCGTTGTAAGGAGTCCAACCTGTAGCCCAGATTATAGCCTTGACACGCATTTCGACAATTTCTTCCTTCTGATCGAGATCGATAATATCGGAACAAACAGACGCTATGTTTTTGGCTTCATCGTCTGAAAGAGCGTCTTTGTCGAAGACATACTTCATCGGGAAAGCGTTATTATAAGGCAGGAAAATCGCCTTGCGATTGTCGAGACCGTAATTAAAATCATTTTTCAGAACAGTCGCGCATTTGTCGATACAATTTTCAATATCCGTATCAGTTGCGTCCTCGTTGATATAGCGAGGAGTGATTTTCACTTTCACAGTGTAATCGCCGGGTTCTCCTTCGACGGAGACTACTTCGGCGAGAGTTGAAAGATTGATTTTCGGATTGTCACGCAATCGGCGTATATTTACTTCGAGTCCGCAAGAGGGCGGACAGAGTTTCGGAAAATATTGGTTCAGCTGAGCAACTCGGCCGCCAATATTCGGCATCTTCTCAATTAAACTGACCGTAAAACCGGTTTCGGCGGTTTCAAGCGCCGCCGTCAGACCGGCAATTCCGGCTCCGACAACCAGCAGGTCAGATGTAAATTTTTGTTTATCCATAATCACAGAACTTCCCGATAATTTGAATATTTATTTTATCTATATTATTTTCTAAATAATTACGCTGTTTGTATAACAGAGCTTCTTCATAAATGCGCCTCAACAAATAATTAGTCAAGGCAAATAAATCTTTCTCTAACTCAGCTTTATTACTGAGTTTGCAGACTTTTTCATAAAGAATATATCTCTATGATAATGATATAACAAATAATTAGAGTTTACTGTAATCAGAATGTTGTTTTAAGAAAGATTTTTGAACAGGATTACGCGGATTAAGAGGATATACAGGATTAAGAGAAAGAATCGATTCTTAATCCTCTTAATCCGCAAAATCCTAATAATCCTGTTCAAGACTCTTTAAACTGGATTGAAGAAGATTGAGAGAATGGGCAAGATTAAGAATGAAAAACATACAATTCTTAATCCTCTTAATCCGGGTAATCCTTAAAATCCTGTTCATATCTTAAAATCAATTCCGCATGCAATAAAAACATTCGGAAATTGTTATGAAATGCAATTATTGAATTTTGTTTTTTATGTGAATAATATGCTGAAATTATTGATCCTGACATGTATAATGCTTGTCTCAGTCTTAAGCATCTCTAACGCTGCCGAATCTACTGTTCCGGATAGTAGTGCCGTTGTTAAAACAGACACTGTATCCAATTGGAAAACAACAGGAATTACATCCCTGATACTCAATCAGTTGAGCCTTATGAACTGGACAAAAGGCGGCGAAAACGCGCTTTCAGGTATTTTCAGTTTCAAATATAATGCTAATTACGCCAAAGACGGATTTGCTTGGGACAACTCTTTATTCGCGGATTACGGTTTGCAACAAACCGACGACAATCCTATTCGAAAAAATCAAGACAGAATTGATTTTAGTACAAAGCTTGGTTATAAAGCTGTTACAAATTTTTATTATACGGTTCTCGGCAGTTTCAAATCGCAATTTGCTTCAGGCTATAAATATCCGGATGGTTCGACCGTTGTCTCACGCTTCTTTTCACCGGCTTATTTGATTCTTTCAATGGGAATTGATTTCAAGCGCAAAGATATTTTTTCTTTCTACTTGTCGCCCGTGACCGGCAAGACGACTTATGTTTCTGACACGAAATTAGCGGACCTGGGAACATATACTTCCGAACCTGCAAAATATGATACAAACGGCGTTTTGATTTCACACGGGGAAAAGATTGTCGCTAATTTTGGGGCGTTTATGAAAGCGTCGTTTAAGAAAGATATTATGAAAAATGTCAATCTCAGCTCCAATGTTGAATTGTTTAATAACTATAC
>JAQIDA010000260.1 GCA_027858275.1 Candidatus Kapaibacterium sp.
GCCTCAGAGATTCTGACATTTCTTTTAATTACCGTATCAAATACTTTTTCTTCAAAATGCTTGCGTACTTCGCTGACGACCTGATTCGAGAGTCGTAATCTGATATCAAACATAGTAAGCAACACACCTTCTATAGCCAAAGTTTTATTCAATCTGTAGCGAACAATGGAAATTGTATTTAAGAGCTGTCCTAAGCCTTCTAATGCGTAATACTCACACTGAACAGGTATTAACACCGAATCAGCGGCGGACAAAGCGTTCAGTGTCAGCAGTCCCAATGACGGCGGGCAATCGATAATCAAATAATCGAACTGATCTCTTATTTTATTCAGAACATTTTTTAATAAAAGTTCCCTGTTTGTTTTATCGACCATCTCGATTTCCGCACCGACCAAATTGATATGCGACGGAAGAACCGTAAGAAACGGCATTTCTGTATCACAGAATGTCTCTTCCGGATCAAGATCGTTTACTAATACCTCATATATAGTTCTGTTCAGTTCACGAGAGTCAATACCGACACCGTTGGAAGCGTTAGCCTGCGGATCAATATCCACGAGCAATACTTTTTTTTCTGCTGCCGCAAGAGATGCCGCCAAATTGACACTCGTCGTTGTTTTTCCTACGCCGCCCTTTTGATTCGCAATCGCTATTATTTTCCCCATCTTATCTTCCCTTGATTCAATCCGTTGGTATTATAAATTATTTTCATTTGTAAAATAGTAAAAGAAAGCGTTTAAAACCAGTGAATGATTAATTTTGCCTGATTTTATCATTTTTTTTATCTCGTCTACAGTATACTCTTTAACAGAAATATCTTCATGCTGATCTAATTTTTGCACTGAAGTTTTTTTGCATCCGCGCCAAATATAAGTATAACAGATATTATCGAGAAATGCGGGATTTGGTTGTATCTCAGCCATTTTTTCTGCCTCCGACGTCGACTCATATCCTGTTTCCTCAGTGCACTCTCTCTGCCCCGCCATTCGCGAATCCTCTCCGGGATCAATCAAACCGCCCGGAATCTCAAGAGTTAAATCATCTGCTCCGTGACGATATTGTTCTATCATAACAATCTTGCCCTCATCTGTCACGGGGATTATGTTCACCCAATCAGGTGAACGAAGAACCACAAAATTTCCTTCTCGACCGTCTTCAGGATGGCGGCGTTTCAGCCATACTGTACTAAATATTCTGAAATTTTCACCGTCACGTTCTTCTATTGTTTCCCATTTCGCTGTCATTAAAGGCCTTTTCGGGACTCTTGCCGATTATCTTATTAAATTAACAAACCCCTTAATTACGCGTAAATCGAACTAAGGGGTTCCTGATTAATCTGTTCTGTCTCGTTCGATAGCGTACAATACGCAATTTAACAAAAGATTTTCAATCAGCGAGCAATATTTACTTCACGATATATAATCTTCTGCTGATTGTTTGAGTTGCTGTACGCAATACTATAAAATACATTCCGGATCCGAGATGACTCAAATTCTTGTTTATAGTAGATTTCCTTTTCTGTGGGACCTCATTTAGAATCTCATAAACTGTTTCACCAAGATAATTTACAACAGTGATTGTTGTCATTGCTTCTTCTGCGACTGAGTAATTAATAATTACATTGCCGGTTGAAGGATTAGGATTTATACTCTGCAAAAAGGCTTCACCTTCAGGATCGAAAAATCTGTCGACTTCTCCGTTTTGACACACTCCTCCAAGAACGAAATGTCCCATATCAAATTCAAACATTGCGCTGCCTTTACTTACGCTGATATTGTCTAATATCAGATCTGTTTCTGCCACTGTCCCAAGCATTGCTCTAAATGTAAGAGTCGTAAGCAATTTCTGATCAGCTCCTAATCCGTTCGGGATGTCGACTTCAATCGGGATAATCCTCTCATCATTTACAAGCTCACCCGACTTTGTGGAACCAACCGGCTCCATAACGGCATATTTATATCTGAAATCAGCAGTAATTGTTTCGTTGTCGATACTTGAGATATTCAGCACATTGCTGATATAGATCGGTATATCGATAAAATCACCGGGTTCAGCTATGTGTTGACCTATTGAAAGCACGGCGGATGCAGGATTAATAGCAAAAAAACCGTTAGTTGAGCTGAACACAACATTGTTTTTGTCAGATTTTACATTTGAAAACGCAATATCCGTTTCTTGAATTGCGCCGGCGTTCAGAACTTTGAAATGTAATATATAAACATCGTCTTGATCATCGTTAGTTGATTGAACGGGGAAATCAATATTGATTGTTCGCGTATCAGCTGCAACTGTTCCTGCCGGTGTCGGCGATATTGCTTCTAACAACAAAGCGTTCACGCTAATATCGGCACTAACTGTTGTGGTCAATGACTCGGCAAATCTATCAGAATTTCGGATATGAACAGGGATTTCAATTTCCTGCCCGATCACTCCCGTATGATTGTCAACAAATATTTCAGCCGTCGGCATTGACGGATTGCCTGTAATTTCTACTACTATGCGGAAGTCACAGGGTGAGCCTTCAACGATCAAACTGTCGTATTCTATCACAGATAAATCCGGTAGATAGGTCAATTCTAATTCGAAGAAATCTCCCGGTGCTATTGTTGAATTTGTTGACAATATGTTCATTGAAAAAACAGATGCTTTGAACAAATTGACATTTGAAAAGTCCATAGGAACAGATGATTCATTGTATAATTTAACAACTTCTGCCTTGGGGACTAGTATATCTGAAGTCATAATCACATCAAAATCACTTTGAATCTTCGGTACTGAGGCAACACCGTTTAGGTCTATGCTTGCAGAAGTACCACAAAGATCATCTTCAAGAATGATTGTTTCAGTGAAATCTCCGTCACTTCCGGCAGCAAAAACGCAGTCGAAAGATAGTTCTTCGCTGAGACCGACCGGAATTAATATATTATTTCCGTTGGGAAATGTCACATTGCCTGTCGCTGAACTTGCTGTTATTTCTATCGGAATCGTTCCGGTATTTTCGATTGTAATTGTTTTCGATACTGATTCGCCGTTGCATAAATCTCCGATGTCAACGGAATTGGATGCTGTAGCGAAAGAGACACTGTCTTTTGTTCCTTCAAGGTTGATGTCATACTCCGGATTGGACGGCGCATCGCTGTTAACTCTTAATACAGCAGTCTTTGGCGCGCTGTCATCGGCGTTGAATATAATCTGAACATCAATGCTGCCCGCAGGCTCAATAGTTTTATCCCAAGTACCCAAAGTAAAGTCACTGCCGGCAGGGATGATTTCCATGCTTGTTATATTTAAATCTTTCATGCCTGTATTTGTCAATACGATGACTGTGTCACGGCTGTAATCCGCGCAATTTGTATTTCGGAAGACAAACGGATTGACTGAAGAAAGCCCGGGCTCTCCCTCACCGTTTCCGTGAATTGTTGATGTATAAACATGATCCGCCGTTACGATTTCTACGGTTGAGCTTCTGTAACCCATCCCTAAGGGGCCAAAGCTAAATTTTACAGAAAGAGCTTCCTCACTCTTTAAAGTGAAATTTTGTATAGATGTCAAGACTTTAAAATCAGCGGCATCATCACCTACAATTCGTACTTCCTCAATCAGCAAATCCGCGCCGGTACGATTGAACATTACTTCAGTTACATCTTTTTCAATCGGATCGACAAACATCATTGCCGTTCCCATATCAATATCATTGGGATGTGGCATGAGAAACGCGCCTGCTGTGAAATCCAAGCTGTCACAGGCAGAACCCTCAAAAGACAGAGTCACTTCAGTATATAAGGAGTCATCAGGAGTATAGCTGATCCCTACAATAACGGATTCATCAACAGCCAAACTTTTTATCGGATCGTTGCCTTTCCAATCAATATCAAATCTCGAATCCGAAGGAACAAATCCGTGCAAATTTGATTTATTATATCTTGCAGTAATAGTTATATCTTGCACAAATGAACCACCGTCTAAATCAGCTGCTTCAATTCTCAAATGCCTCGGACTGATTTCGAGATATGGTTTTCTCTCGGGAGGTATAGTGAAAGTAACACTTTCAGTCCTCAAGTCATTATATAGCGGGAAATTCATAAACACGTCTCCGCCGCCGTCACAGGCAGCGTTGTAATATGAATAACAAGGCGGATCTTCACCAAGATCTCGGCATTTTGTTCTAATCAAATCGTATACTTCTTCTAATTGCTCGGACTCATAAATATCATCATAAAAATAATCATCTACATGTCCTTGTATTTGTGCCATTTTAATTAAGTCAACTCGACTCACGCTAATATTTTCGGCACCAATTTTTATAACAAAAATATGGCATCCTATTGCTTTTGCCCAAGCTTCTACGCCGGCAATATTAAAGGCTTCCTGTTCCGGCGCATTATGTTGTCCGTCAGTCAAGAATATGATAACCGGAGTATATTTTGCATCCCTCATAACCCTCACGGCGCTTTGAGAAGAATCTCCGCTTGGATTTACAAAAAACGCGGCATTATAGTTGGTCCACTGTTCAAGGCCTACTACTTGACCCAATCCGCTACGCAATTTATTTTTATCTGAGGTGAATCCTTGAAGAAGTCTGGCTGCGCCTGCAAAAGATACCAGAGCGGCTTCTGATGTAGCCCCGTCCAACAAGTCTATCCAATCATTAACCACGTCCATAACGACAGAAATTCTATCCGGAGCATCAGGGTCTGTGTTGTTTGGATCGAGAGATCTGTCCATAGAATTAGAAATATCCAAAATCAACAATGCTGAATAATCAGTAGGATCTGCTTCATCGCATACAGGAAGTGTTAAGTCTGTTTTCTCTGTGAAATTATCGAATAATTTGAGGTCCTGTTTTGTAAAAGAACGAACTTCTCTGTCATCATATCCGATCAATTTAAATTCTGTTTTAATCTTGGGATATTCACTCGGGTCAATAGATAATATTTCAGCTTCTTGAGCTTTTAGATTGGACAATGATACGATTATCAATAACAGAATAGTTAGTATAAAATTTATATTTTTATTCACGGTGGACTTCCGTTAAGTTGATAATCTGTTTTCAATTGTATCATTCAAAGAAATTCATCCGATGACATTTTAAATATTTCCAAAGTCATCGGATGAAAGTTCGTTAGCTATTTTAATCCAATTGGATTTTTTGCTATTTCACTACTCTGAATTTTTTGCTTATCGT
>JAQIDA010000296.1 GCA_027858275.1 Candidatus Kapaibacterium sp.
TTATTATACATACGGTTTAGTAACATAAATATAATAAATTCATACGGTTATCAAGCCGTATTTTTTTTATCCCGGACAGTAGTGGGAGCAAAATAATAAAGCAACAAAGTACATAGTCAGCGGAATGACTTGTATGCACTGTGTGGCCAATGTCAAAAACGCCGTTTCCGAGCTCGAAGGAGTTTCCGGAGTTGATATAGACCTGACAGCAGGCACGGCAATTGTAAACGGTCAATTTGATCCAAAAATAGTTTTAGCAGCTATTGAAAAAGCCGGTTATACTGCAGAAAAATCAGGATAAGAAAATTGTTGAGGAGGAAATAATGGACAAGAAGAAAATATGGCACTTGGAAAATTTCAATCTTCTGGAAAATCTTTCCCAAAAAGAAATGATGAATTTGGATAATATGGCTGTTATGAAAAACGCGGCAAAGAATGAAATTATTTATCTGTCCGATGAATCGAGCGATAACATATATTTTCTAAAAAACGGACGTATTAAAATCTCAAAGTATTCAGATGACGGCAAAGAATTGGTGTTGGCTATGTTGGGTCCCGGAGAGATATTCGGTGAATCCGTCCTTTCCGGCGGAGATCAGCGTGAGGAAGATGCCGAAGCTATGGAAGACGCAGTAATTTGCAGTATCGATCATCATAAATTTACGGAATTAATGGTGCGTAATCCTGAGCTTAATCTCAAAATCATCAAATTCATCGGCTTTAAATTGAAGAAAGTTCAAAGCAAGCTCGAACAATTAATCTTCAAGAACTACGAAGAGAGAATCCGATATTTCATTCAGGAAATGGCGGTTAAATATGGCAAGAAGATTGTCGGTTCAACTGAAATTGTGCTCAATCTCGATTTGACTCACGACAATATCGCCAAGCTCACTGCTACAACTCGGCAAAAAGTAAGTGCAGTATTCAATAAATTGGAACAAGACGACATAATCAGTTACAATCGAAAAAAGATTATAATTAAAGATTACTCCAAGCTGGCGGATTGAGCATGAAATGATGTGTTTTTCCTGAATATGTCCGACACATGGATTTCTGCCGGACACTTACAGAAAATTGTTCCTAATAATATAACAAGGCAAATAAAATAAGTGCCAGACCAACAGTATAGAGCACTGCGCCCTTAGGTGACAGTGATGTCCAATAGGCAATGAAATTGAATGTGCGTCTGCCTTTTTTATGTCTGATTACGGCGTAAAACATTATTAACAGTCCGCCTACAAGCAGTATTAGAAATTTCATCTTTTCCCCCAAAAAGTATTTGATATAACAGCAGGCAAAGCAATTTTCAACAGGCTTTGCTGCTTCTTTTTATTTCTTTTTCATTTTGTTGATTATTGCCGTTGTAGATTTGCCTTCAACGAGGGCAATCACAACAACTTTACCGCCGCGAGCTTCAGTTATATCTGCTCCCACGATTGTTTCAGGCGTATAATCTCCGCCTTTTACAAGGAAATCCGGTTGAATTGCTTTGATCAATTCATAAGGAGAATCTTCTGCGAAAACGCAGACGTAATCCACAGAACGCAAGCCCGACAGAACGACAGCGCGATCCTTTTCATTATTAACAGGTCGCTCCGGTCCTTTGAGTCGACTAACAGAATCATCGCTGTTCAGCCCGAGAAACAAAATATCGCCGAGATCAGCTGCCGCAGCGAGATATGTGACATGTCCTGCGTGCAGAATATCAAAACAACCGTTTGTAAAAACAATCTTCTTTCCTTCGGCGCGCAATCTTTCGGCAGTTTCCGCCGCCTCGTCTCTGCTGATCAACATCTGTTTTCTTCCCTGTTTAACGACTTTTCAATTCTGCAATTTAACAATTGATAACAACTAATTTCTGTTTTTTTTATATATTGGGTGAATAAGAGAGTATTTTTATGATAAAACACTGAAATTGAATATGAGAATCGCAATATATCCCGGAAGTTTTGACCCAATCACAAAAGGACATGTCAACATTGTTGAACGTGCCTCTCAATTGTTCGACAAAGTGATAACGCTCGTAGGGGTCAATGTAAAGAAGAATAATCTCTTCTCCGAGGAAGAAAGATTGGAAATGGCGCGCATTTCCACTGCTCACATACCAAATGCCGAGGTTGACGTATGGCACGGTCTGACAGTTGACTACGCTGTCAAGCACAATGCGGTAGGGATTATAAGAGGAATACGAGCGGTCAGTGATTATGAATATGAATACCAAGTCGCAATGACCAACAGCAAAATGCAACCCGAGATCAACACAGTTCTGCTCTTTCCGGATGAAAAATACTCGTATCT
>JAQIDA010000069.1 GCA_027858275.1 Candidatus Kapaibacterium sp.
GCGATAAACAACTCCGTGCAAAACAGGACGCATATTGCGCAATCCGTAAAGCTTTTCAAATCCCTTGCCTCTGTTGTCAACAATCTTATCAGACAGATACTCTGCCATATATCTTTTTGTGTAATAAGATATTTTATCCACAGATTTGTTGTCCGTTTTCATACTCTTCTTTTCAATAGGCTCGAATGTCACTTTGGGATTGAATTGAGCAGAAACAGGAGCTGTATTTATCAGAAATATGCTGAATAGCGTCAAGATAAGATATTTTAGATTTTTCATATTTATCAGAGATAATAAATGAGACAAACAGTTCTGTGCAAATATATTGATTTTTGGGGATATTATATATGTTAAGATGTCCGACACTTTCTTTCGAGTCAAACATCTTTAGGAATCTTAAAAAAAAGGCCTCCGGAAAACACCGAAGGCCCAAATAAAACTACTAACTAAATAAAATTTAGAAACAAACCGGAACTGGTTTATCACTTGAATAATCATAAAAACCTTTGCCGGTTTTTCTGCCGTAGTGACCTGCCGCAACGATTTTTTTCAATAACGGACATGGTCTGAAACGAGGATCTCCTATATCTTCGTGAAGCACTTTCATGATTGAAAGAGTTGTATCCAAGCCGATAAGATCAGCAAGGAACAAAGGACCCATCGGATGAGCCAAACCGAGTTTAGCTACATTATCAACGGCGTCAACAGTTCCGACACTTTCCATAACGGCGAAAATCGATTCGTTGATCAGCGGCATCAAAATGCGAATGGCTATAAAGCAGGCGAAATCGTTAGCGATAAGCGGAATTTTGCCGAGATCTTCTGACAATGCTTTTACAACATCATAAGTTTCCTCAGAAGTGATCAGACCTTTGATTATTTCAACAAGTTTCATCACAGGTACAGGATTCATAAAGTGCATTCCGATTACTTTTTCGGGACGGCTAGTGACAGCGCCGATTTCAGTAATTGAAATTGTAGATGTGTTTGAGCCGAGAATAGCGTTCGGCTGAACAATACTGTCTATTTCTTTAAATATTTTGAATTTCAGTTCTTTGTTCTCAGAAACAGCTTCGATAACCAAGTCAACATCTTTACCGTCCGCCATGCTTGATGTGGGTTTGATGCGGCCTAGAGTGGCTTTCATATCTTCTTCGCTGATTCGACCTTTGCTGAGCTGACGACCGAGATTTTTCTCGATAGTTTTCATGCCTCTATTCAAAGCTTCTTCAAAAACATCGCATAGGACTACATCATAACCTTTTTGCGCGAACACATGAGCAATTCCGTTACCCATAGTTCCGGCACCGAGTACCATTACACTTGAAATTTTCATTAAAACACCTTTTGTTAATATGATTAGACATAAATCTTTTATTATCGTAAAGTCGCGGTTAATTTAAGAAAAAGTTTGATATAAAATGGTTATATTTTTATTTTAGGATTGGAAAAATTCAGATAATTCTGATACAGTATGAATAAAAATAAATATTAACATATATCCGGGAAAACATGATGGAAAATATATCATTCAAAGCCTTTGTTACTAAAGAACTTGAAGCAAACAAATTTGAACGTTCAATTGAAACGCGGCAAATAAATGATCTCTCTGTCGGAGATGTTTTAATTGAAGTTTTTTTTTCGGCATTGAATTATAAGGACGCTTTATCAGCTCGCGGGCATAAAGGTATCTCAAAAAATTATCCGCATACACCCGGTATTGATGCTTCGGGTATAGTCGCGGAAAGCAACTCTCCTGATTTTAAGATCGGTCAAGAAGTCCTCGTTACCGGCTATGATTTGGGAATGAACACAGACGGCGGATTTGCTGAATATATCAGAGTTCCGGCCTCTTGGGTTGTCCCTTTGCCTGAAAACATGTCTCTGAGAGAGGCGATGATTTGGGGAACTTCCGGGTTCACGGCAGCTATCAGTATTAACGAATTGCAAAGGCATGATGTCAGCCCTGATAAAGGCTCGATACTTGTTACAGGAGCAACCGGAGGAGTCAGCACTCTTGCGATTGGGATGCTCAAAAAAGCAGGCTACACAGTTGTTGCTTCAACCGGCAAAAGCGATCAGAAAGAAATGTTGATTAAACTCGGCGCTGATGAAGTGATTGATCGTGCGGACGTTGACGACCACAGCGAAAGACCTTTGCTTCGAGGCAGATGGGCGGGAGTACTCGATTCGATCGGCGGAAGCACCCTTTCGTCCGTAATACGATCAACTCAATTGCACGGCGCTGTCTGTTGTTTCGGAAATGTAGCCGGAGACGCTCTCGCGACATCAGTTTACCCCTTCTTACTCCGAGGAATCACGCTGATTGGAATTGATTCCGCGGAAAAAGAGATGGACTATCGACTGAATATATGGAAGAGGATTTCCGAGGAGTGGAAGTTTGATAATATCAATGATTACGTCAAAGAAGTTGACTTAGAAGGGTTAAACAATGAAATTGATATTATGCTCGAAGGCGGACAAGTCGGCAAAGTAATTGTGAATTTGAAGAAATAAGTCGCTTCGGTCAGGATAGTTTTTTCATCCGATGAGTTTGGATATTATTCAAATCTCATCGGATGAATATATTTAACAGATATTATTCCTAATCTTCCTCAACGCAAATCTCTTTTTCCTTGATTTTCTTAACTGTAAGAGCTATTAAAACCGGTATCATTAATACCAGTATAGAAAGTAACACATAGGAAAATATCTTAAAAAACACAAGCTCTGTAGAATGATACATCAGCAATGTAGCGATTGTTATTGCCGAAATCGGGAATGAGTAAGCCCACCAGGACAAGAAGAATTTGATTTTGGTAAACATTGTCGGCATCAGCTTTTGCGGCAATGGCTTATGAAATATAATCCTGTTCCAAAAGATAGTGAACAAGACTATCCACAGAATAATTCCGATACTGTAAAAGAACCAAGATACTTGCGTGTATCCGTGATCTACACCCGCTATGGGTACAAGAATGTTGCCTACAGCCGGTATAAACCAGGCAGCATTAAAATGCTTCATCTCAAACTTGTCATGATGTATTCATCTTGTCAGTATTTTGAGGGTGAGATAAAGATGAAGAGTGACTCCGGCGCACCATAAGTATTCGGATATCTTCATATCTATTTCAAGGAAAGCGATAGAAAACAGCAAAAAGCTGATTGACACAGTCGGGAAGAAGTTTACCTTAATAGGATGATGATATTCTTATCGAACTTCAATTTTGTATTTGACGAATTTTGTGGCGTAGAGGAGAAATAATAC